>NZ_JACAXC010000002.1:0-262723 GCF_013391535.1 Acinetobacter sp. SwsAc4 | reverse complement strand
AAAAAGGCACATGCGAAAATATGAATGGTTTAATTAGGCAATATTTACCTAAAGGGATTGATTTAAATCAGGCAGATCAGCATTATTTAAATCAAGTTGCCATGTCACTGAATACTCGTCCTAGAAAAGCGTTAGATTGGCTTACACCATTAGAGAAATTTGCTCAGCTTGTTGATTATCATAAGACTTTTCAAACTGTCGCACCTCATGTTTGAATTCGCCCCGTAATAAGTGTTGCACCTGTCTGGTAATTAGAACGATTTATCATTGAATAACATCTCCTAATCCACCATTACGCAAAGCAACTGTAGTGGTATATACATGTCGCATATAACCATCACTTGGCGCAGTTATCGTTTTATCCAAAACAACAAAACTGTTTTTATTTGACATTGCCACTTTTTCAGATGATCTAACCAGCCAGCCTAAATTTATCCCTATAACAGCTGGCCGATGTTTAACACTAGCCGTGATAGCGATATTGTTATATTCATCTATTCCAAGAGTACGAGTTGAGCCGTTATTATTCCTGACAATTAGCTGTACTCGCATGTACTCAACATTTTTAGCAATCATTTCACCCGGATTTGTCGCATAGCTTCCGGTAAGCGTATTTACCGCTGAAATTGTGGTTGACTCATACGTTTGAGGAACAATCTCCCCCGTCGCAATAAACATTGCATCGGAGCAATTCAAATTTGCTTCATCCTTACCAGAAACTTTATTTATATAATATCTTTCAATTACATACCAACCTTTAGAATGAGTGGTAGCTGTCTTAATAGGTCCCTTCACTTTTTGACCAGTGCATGTAAACATATTCTGGGGAGCTTGATAAATTATTACCAACTGATCACTTTTTAAATAGCTATCAAATGCACTATCGTTATTTAAATTAGATGAAACTAAGTTACTTCCACTTAATAAAGATGTTCCTATTTTTAATCCCTTTAAATTTCCATCTGCCAAAGGAGTAGCTGATCCACTAGTTTGGTTACTTAGAACAATTCCTCCATAAAGTGACTCATCATTCATTGCACCTGCATTACCGTGATTCGCCAATCTAATATTCTTAGTCACATAGTTGACAGCAAAAACTCCACTATCTTGTAATGAAGATGCTGAAGTCTGAATGCGATAATTCACTTGTCCACTAATCAATAGTTGAATAGCCACCGCCACCAGAATCAATCCGAGAGTGATAGCAATCATGAGTTCTATAAGGGTAAAACCTGATTGATGAGTAATTTTCATTAATATGCCTCCAACACCAAGCAGTTTGAGTCACTCACATATTTACCATCTGTTTTTAAACATGCATTCTCAGGTGTTTCAGCTTCCGAACTTGCTTTAGCATCCGTAATTGCCTCAGTGTCATTCCATGCAGCAATTAAGCACAATCTTTTTTGGCTTTCTGATGTATTCAAACAATCGATCACCCCCAAAGTAATATCTTTAGTCAAGGCTGCATCACCATATTGTTTTAAATCATATAAAGCTTGATCGTCTGCATCACATCCATTGCTACAATCAGGCAAATCCTCTGGTATTGCTTCCTTATAATCTCCATTCGGATTTAATCTA
Organism: Acinetobacter sp. SwsAc4; assembly: GCF_013391535.1. NCBI lineage: Bacteria > Pseudomonadati > Pseudomonadota > Gammaproteobacteria > Moraxellales > Moraxellaceae > Acinetobacter > Acinetobacter sp. SwsAc4. The sequence continues at coordinate 261,139 of NZ_JACAXC010000002.1, read as the reverse complement.
ATTTTTTCTGCCAACCCATTTAAAATAATCAGAGCATCCGATCTTTTCATTGATTCTTCAGTCGCAGTAGTTGCTCTAACTTGTAAGGCCGCATAACCCAGAATTGCAATTGCCAGAATTAGCATCGCTACTAACACTTCCATCAGTCCCACACCTTTCTGATAATGACTATTTATCATTAGCATGCAGCTCCTTGAGAAATATCTACAGTTCCAGGAATGCTAACTGATAAAATATAAGACCCGACTGAAGAACATAAAGTAATAGTTTTAGTACCATTTAAATTTCCTCTAGATGAAAAAACAAAGCTGTCATCCGAGGTATTCTTTAAAGTAATTTTCTTTTCCACATTTACAATAAAAACACTAGTGTTTTTGAGAGAGTTTGTCATGCTAGAGTAATTAGTTAAATGTGCTCCACATATGCTTTCAGTTACTGCACTAGCAGACTTATTGATCGATGTGCAGAGGACTGTTTCATTTCGATTTAATACAGCTTGGCTTCTAGCTTCCTTTAAAGTATCTCTTATATTGTAAGCTGTAGTTTTGAGATTTTCTTTTATCAATAAATTCCCAAACGAAGGAGCAGCTATACTTGCAACAATCGCCAACACCGCAATCGTCACCATTAGCTCAATTAAAGTGAATCCTTTATTTTTCTGCATACTCTCCCCCAGGCAAAACTTTGGCCCAGTTAAAATAATACGCATTAAAGTTACAAAACCTAAATAGAGCAGATAAAAGGCATAAAAAAACAGATAACTGTCATTTTCCAGTTATCTGCCTATTTTTAAATAAGAAACAGAATATTAAACACTTAACATTTTAAGCCTGAGTTACAGGAATACGTAACTCTTTCGGCAAACTAAAGGTAATATTTTCTTCACGGCCTGCAAGCTCTTCAGGGGCAGTTGCACCCCAGTCTTGCAAACGCTGAATCACTTGTTTAATTAAAATTTCTGGTGCAGATGCGCCCGCAGTTACACCAATTTTTGTATTCGGCTGAAACCATGCTTGCTCCAACTCGTCTGCATTATCCACCAAATAGGCGCGTTTCCCCATACGTTCAGCTAACTCGCGTAAACGGTTAGAGTTGGATGAATTTGGCGAACCTACCACCAACACCACATCACACTGGTTGGCTAAGTCACGCACTGCGTCCTGACGGTTTTGAGTGGCATAACAAATATCGTCTTTGCGTGGTCCCTGAATATTCGGATATTTCTGGCGTAAGGCATCAATCACTTTGGCAGTATCATCAATCGATAAGGTAGTTTGTGTCACAAAAGCCACTTTATCTGGATGCTGAACCGCAAGTGCAGCCACATCATCTTCATCTTCTACCAAATAAATGTCACCACCATTTTTCTTGTCATACTGCCCCATCGTCCCTTCAACTTCGGGGTGTCCTTCGTGACCAATTAAAATCGCCTCTGTGCCTTCACGGGCATATTTGGTGACTTCAATATGTACTTTAGTGACCAGCGGACAAGTGGCATCAAACACTTTTAAGCCGCGACGCTCCGCCTCTTGTTGCACTGCTTTAGATACGCCATGCGCACTAAAAATCACAATATTGTCATCGGGCACTTCATCTAGCTCATCGACAAAAATTGCCCCGCGCTGACGCAAGTCATCTACCACAAATTTATTGTGTACCACTTCGTGACGCACATAAATAGGTGGGTTAAAACACTCAAGGGCACGATTTACAATCGCAATTGCTCGGTCTACACCTGCACAAAAACCACGTGGATTCGCCAATACAATTTCCATAGAACCCTCTATGTTGAAGTTAAATAGGTGGGATGTTTAAAATTTATGCCAACAAAAGCCATCTTGGCTATTTTGTTTAAGGGGCGTCTACTCTAAAATAGAGAAGATATTTTATCATATCAGGAAAAATATCATGTCGGGTCTATTGTTTGTCGTTTCTGCGGCATCAGGAACAGGCAAAACATCTCTGGTTAAAGCCCTACTCGATCGAGTCAGCAATTTACACGTTTCTGTCTCTCATACTACACGTGGTCAACGCCCTGGTGAACTTGATGGTGTTCACTATCATTTTACTGATACTGAAACTTTTTTAGCTCAAGTAGAACAAGGTGGTTTTATTGAGTATGCAGAAGTATTTGGTAATTACTACGGTACATCTCAAGCCAAAGTCAAAGAACAATTACAACAAGGTCATGATGTGTTACTCGAAATTGACTGGCAGGGTGCCGATCAAGTTCGTCGACTTTTTCCTGAATCAAAACAAATCTTTATCTTGCCGCCAACTCAATATGATTTAAGACAACGATTATCTAATCGCGGAACAGATTCAGTTGAAGTAATTGAACATCGTTTAAGTTGTGCTGTAGAAGATATGCGTCATTTCGCAAATTTCGATTACATCATCATCAATGATGATTTCAATAAAGCTGTTCATGATCTAGAAGCAATTATTACAGCAAATCGTTTAGTTACCTTACAGCAAAGTGCTCGTCACCAGCAATTAATTGAAAAGTTAATCACCCTTAATCGCGAATAACTTGAGTCTTATTTAAAAGCCTTTTATACTATTTAGTCTTTTCAAATGTAATGTTCAAACGAGACAACTTATGGCACGTGTAACCGTTGAAGATTGTTTAGACCACGTAGATAACCGTTTTGAGTTAGTACTGGTAGCGAGTAAACGTGCACGCCAATTAGCACGTCAAGGTATGGAACCAACTGTAGAATGGGATAATGATAAACCAACAGTCGTTTCATTACGCGAAATTGCGGCAGGTCATGTCACTAAAGAAATTTTGAAACAACGCGATCAAGATTATCAGACTTCAAATCTTGATATGGTGTTGTCTACAAACTCATTAAATTTAGAAGGCTTCTCTTTCTAAATTTGATTTGCTTTGTCTAAAAGCCCATTGTGAATACACTGGGCTTTTTTGTTTGTTGAAAATTTCAGTGCTATATTGGTAAAAACAATATATTTCATTGAAAAAATTTACGAGTTTTTCTAATGAACAAATTGACAAGTTTCACAATATGCTTTTCATTAGAAGCTAGTCTTATTTATTCCTGAATTCATGTTATAAAAGGTGTTTTATGCCAGGCGAAGAGGTCAGCCAAGCCAAGCAACAACTCAAGGTCATTATTGAAGCCTATCTCAAAGATAGTGATATTCAGAGTGTACTTGCTGCCTGTGATTTTGCTGATTTAGCACATAGTGGTATTACGCGAAAAAGCGGTGAACCCTATGTTCTTCATCCTATTGCTGTGAGTTGCATTCTGGCGCATATGCGTTTAGATGCCGAGACGCTTATGGCAGCTTTATTACACGATGTCATTGAAGATACCGAATTTAGCAAAGATGAGATTGGTGAAAAATTTGGATCTGTTGTTGCCGAACTTGTTGATGGTGTGACCAAACTCAGCCACTCTAGTGATAAGGAATATAATAAGGCGGCATCATTCCGCAAAATTCTACAAGCCACCTTACAAGATCCTCGTGTCATTATTATTAAACTCGCAGATCGCTATCATAATATGACGACTTTAGGCGCACTCCGTCCTGATAAACGAGCACGTATCGCGCAAGAAACCTTTGATATTTTCGTACCTATGGCACGTTTAGTCGGTATGAATGAAATGGCCGATAACCTAGAACATTTATGTTATCAGAATCTTGATTTGGATATGTTTAATGATGTGCAAACCGCATTATTAGAAACCAAACCCAAACGTTGTGAATACCAAGCGGTATGGGAGCAAAAATTATCAGATTTGCTTAAAAAATATAATCTACAAGGGCGTATTAAGAAGAAAAATAATAACATCGAACTATTGCGTCATTTTGTAAAAAATGAAATTGATTTAAATGAATTAAGTCATAGCCATGCTTTTGAAATTATTCTGCAAAGTATTGCTGATTGCGACCGTCTAGTTGAAGCACTCAAAGATAATTTTCAAGTCTTACAATATAACGACCATATTCGCCGACCTTTACCTGGTGGCAACCAGTCCTTAATGATCAAACTGAAAGGTGAAAAAACCACCCTTTCATTGACCATCCAGACTGAACTGATGCGTAAAGCAGCCCGCTTTGGAGTGGTACTGGGGGAAAATGCACCTCAGGCCTGCCGTTCAGCCATTCAGGCTTCTATGCAAAATCTCAATACCTTAATTGATAGTGACTGCGCCAAAACCACATTTAGCGATTTGCTGGATTATCTGCACCAGGAAAAAATTTGGGTCTATACGCCACACGGCCAATTACATGAACTTCCTCAAGGCGCCACTGTCGTTGATTTCGCCTACTCAGCTAGCCTATTTTTAGGTAATCATGCTGTTGGCGCAAAAGTGGATGGTGAAATTCGTCCTCTTTCAACCCCATTGCATAGCGGACAAGTAGTTGAAATTATCACAGACGTATTAGCAACACCGAATCCAGATTGGCTCAGTTTTATTAATACTCAAAAAGCACGCCGTGCATTACAGAATTTGTTAAGAGAACAAGACATTGATGAGCAACGTCTTGTCGGTCAGCAAGCACTTAATCGCGCTTTAAAACTATTTCATCGCTCTATAGATGACCTTTCAGCAGAAGACTGGATTAGTGTACTTGAGTGGCGACATTTAGCTAATAAAGATACGCTATTTGAACAAATCGCAGTTGGGGATTTATTACCTCAATTGGTTGCCAATCATTTATTTGCTCAAGATTATCACTCTCAGCATCATGAAACCTCTGATCGCTTGATTTTAGGAACCGAGGGTGTTGATGTAAAATATGCACACTGTTGTAATCCTGTGCTTGGTGATCCAATTCAAGGACATTTATCTCGACGTGGTTTAATCGTACATCGTTCACGCTGCCGTAATTTACTGCATGAACAACACCTCCATCCTGAAAACATTATGCCTTTACACTGGCAATCAGAAGAAATTGATGATGTTCGCTTTAGTGCATTCTTATGTATTCATATGACGATGAGTGACGAACAAATTTCTGACCTGATTTATCAATGCCGAAAAGCCAAAACAGGCGTAGAAATGGTCTATTCACAAGACCAGAAAACCTATGTGAATATAGTCGTGAGCAATCGAAATCAAATTGCCCAAATTATTCGTGATTTACGCATGCATTTTGGCTTCCCAAGAATTGAACGCTTAAATATGCCAACCGCTCAACCAGAGGTTGCAAAAGTCAGTTAATCGTTTAATACACGATGTTCGCCCAGACCTAAAATTGAAAGATTTCTTATTATTAAAGCTAATGAATCATTTGCAAACAATTGCGACTAAACAGTATTCGACCGTTTCCGAGCCAAACTTTTGTGTTAAAGTCACATTGTTTAAGATAGAAACAATGACATAGGAGAGCTTAATGTCACGTCAAGTTATTCATACTGAACACGCCCCTGCTGCTATCGGAACATATTCTCAAGCAATTCTTGTTGGCAATACGCTCTATCTTTCAGGTCAAATTGGCTTAGACCCATACAGTATGGAACTTGTAGAAGGTATTGAGGCTCAGATTCGTCGTGTATTCGACAATCTAAAAGCAGTATGTGCAGCCGCAGGTGGCAGCTTAGCAGATATCGCTAAATTGAATATCTTCCTTACAGATCTTTCTCACTTCCAATTGGTGAATCAAATTATGGGCGAATATTTTGCCCAGCCCTATCCAGCTCGTGCAGCATTGGGTGTCGCAAGCCTACCTAAAGGTGCATTAGTCGAAATGGATGGTATTGTTATTATTCCAACACAGAATTAAATGCGATATTTATCAAATAGATAAAATAAAGAAAGAATACTACCGATCAGGTGGTATTTTTTTATTCGAATTCTCAATAAGAATATATTCACTCTAAGAATGAAATTCATTGACAAACGATAACAATTATCAATAATATCAATTATCGCATTAATATTTGTGGATCACTCCCATGTATGTCTGTTTATGCCGTGGAATCACAGATCAAGATATCAAAGACGCTGTTGCAAACGGCGCTGAAAGTTATCGTGAAATTCGTGATTTACTCGACTTAGGCACTTGCTGTGGTCGTTGTGCACCCGAAGCCCGTTCTATTATTAGTGATGAGCTCGCAGAAATAGCTGCTCGTATTTCAGTTGCTGCATAATCTAAATTAATCCAATATCTCAACAACCTCATTTAACGATCTGTTTACGACTACGCCGCTTCTTGTCGAACTTTAACCATTCCTCAGATAAGCGGTTTTTTTATTTCAGTGATTCACTTTAGTACGAATCCAAAATGCTTTTCGTATTTTGATTGTGATTTTCATTTGCCGTTCTATAATTTACTCGTCAGATTATTATTTGTTGATTAAAATCATATAAATTACCTTAAAAACTAGGGCATCATGGTGTTATGGAGTAAGTGCAATGAAAGGCAATCGAGACGTGATTAATCAACTGAATCAGGTGCTTTATCACCATTTAACTGCAATTAACCAATATTTTTTACACTCTCGTATGTTTAATGACTGGGGAATTGAAAAACTTGGCTCCGCTGAATATAAAGAATCAATTCGTCAAATGAAGCATGCGGATAAAGTCATTGAACGGATCTTATTCTTAGAAGGCCTACCTAATTTACAGCATCTAGGTAAATTGTATATTGGGCAACATACCATCGAAGTCCTCAATTGTGACATTCGTAAAGTAAAAGAAAACATTGAAGCGATTAAACAAGCTGTTGAACTTGCTGAAGCACAACAAGACTACGTTACACGTGATTTAGTTCAGGAAATTTTAGAGAAAGAAGAAGAGTATTGGGATTGGCTCGATACACAACTTGATTTAGTTGAAAATGTTGGCATCGAAAACTATATCCAAAGCCAAATTTAAAGCATGTCATCTACTTTATCCCTTAAAAGTTGACATCCCCCCCGACCTAAAGGACGGGGATTCCTCCTCCGAGACGCTCATGTCCGAGCGCAAGAATATTCAGTGCGGAATTTATATCCCGATCCCATGAGCTACCACACTCACGACACTGCCATTCTCTTATTCCAAGTCCTGCTCTACCTTTCGGACTACTGGAGCGTGAGCCACAGCACGAGCAAGTTTGGGTGGTATAGGCCTCATTGACTTCTTCATAACATACCCCTGCGTTCTCGCATTTATACTTGAGCATGGTTCTTAGTGTTGTCCAACTGGCATCTAGCACTGATTTAGCCAATCTAGTCTGTGCTAACGCTTTGGCATTCACATTGCCAACGAAGATGGCTGCATGTTCATTCACCAGTTTATGGCTGAATTGATGCAGCATATTTTGACGGATGTTTTTAATCTTGGCGTGGATTGCTTTCACTCGCTTTTTGTTTTTAGCTCGCTGGGCAATGCCAAGTTTTTGTTCATATTGCCGATAGATTTTAGGGGCTTTCAGCTTTACACCGTCTGAACAAGTCGCTAAATCTTTTAAACCTAAGTCTATGCCGATTGATGTTTTGGCGGTGGTTTTTTCAGTTTTAATTGAATCCACAACCAAACAAACGTACCAACGCCCACGACTGTCTTCTACAAACGAACCTGTTTTGACCTTGTATTTGCTTAATCCATAGCTGTCCCATAGTTTGAATTGATGCTTGCCGTATTGGACATAGCCATCAGCATATTTAATGGCTACTTTCTTAAACGGTATCCAACCCAATGAACGCCTAGCCGATTTCTTATTGCTAACACGCCATTTTAGTTTTGCTTTTTTGAATTGCTTGCGTCTTGTTACTAATTCTTCTGCAACTGCCTGTATCGTTTGGCTGTGCAAGTTGCATTCTCTTGATGTACCTTTAGTATATTTCGCTAGATCATAGGCTGAAAAGAATTGCTGTTTGCGCTGTAGGTGCTTGAAACACAAATCATTGACATAATTCCAGACAAAATTAACTTCTGATGCTAATTGGTCTAGCACCTTGCAATGTTTGTCTTTTATGCGTAATTTAAGTGTTTTCATCCAATTATTTTAACAGTATTTTTCTTAATAGTGACTATAGTACAAGGATTTAAAACGACATTTCATGTCGTTCGTATGGCTTACGCCAGTCGCTTATATCCTCGGGCTAAACCCCGAGGTTTTACGCTCCAATGGATAAAGTAGATGAATTTTACAAGTTTATTTATTATTTAATTCCATAATTTCTGCCAAGCTTATTTTTTGCTTATACAATTGTTGTAAAACAAATAATTGTTGCTCCGCTTCATCAAGCTTATGATTATAAACAAGTAATTGTGCATATTTTTTTAAATTATAAGGTGTGGCCTTATTTTCAACCATTTCGCCAATTATGCTAAGATCTGAATCAGACATCAATGTCTGAGGCTTTAAGGCAATCCAATCTAATCTTTGCTGAAATTGAGTAAGTATCAATATTTTAGAACTTCCCAATATTTCTTCTGAAACTGGTTTTTGCTTAAAAACCAATTTACTATTCTCTTGGAACAGTTTGTAATCTCGCCAAATCAACAGTAAGACAATCAGAGAAACGAGCCATACACAACGAATAATATTTCGATGTAAGCTAACACCGTTTAAATTTGGCGTTTGGGCTTGAATTAACCCCAACAAAAAACCCATTGGCAATAAAAAGTAAGCATAGCGCTGCGGAAACTCCAACATCGCATGCATCAAAATTGCACTCACCATCAATATTGCCACAATCGAAATTGTATCTTTTGCATTTTTACTTAACCAAAACAACCAAATCGCAAAGTACGCAATAATTAAAAAGCCTAATGGCAAACCATTCCAAACCAACAGATCTAACACGATATTATGCGCGCTATTAAACCAAACTTGTACGGTATTAAAATGAATACTTTCCACAACCGCGACACTCGTTTGATTCCAGCCATAGCCAAACCACGGACGCTCACCTATGGCATGTATAATTTGCATCCACATCCCAAGACGCTCATGCCCTGAACCTGCCCGTTGTGCTAGTGATGCTGTATGGGTTACTGCCTCTCCAACACTTGTCGTCATGACTTGTGCGATAATAGGCAATAAATAGCCCGCAATTAGAAAATAAATAGCAGCCCAACCAAATAATTTAATAAAATTAAGCCTTGGTTTATTCTTATATTGCTTAATCACCCAATAGATACAAATAAAAATACAGACTAGCCAAGAAGTCCGTGACTGCGTTAAGCAAATCGCAAATAAGATAGATAAGCTTGATGGAATAAGTAGCCATAAAGATGCTTTATGCTTTTCATATAAGAACAATGCACCCATTAAACCTATAATCAAAAAAGTAGCTAAATTATTGGGTTGACCAAAATTTGCATATGGGCGGTTACCTTTGAGCTGAATAACCCAATTAAAGTTTGACTCTAAATTCAACCATTGAACAATCGCAATCAAACTACTTATAAAAGCAACGCTCAGTACTATATAACTCAACCCTTGCATAGAGCGTTCACGATTTTCAGATGTAGAGGACAGGTTATATCCACCTATCATCATCAACCAGAACATAAAAACATATGAAAAGCTTAGCAATGCAACACTAAAATCTGGAACGAGTCCAAATAGCCATTGAAATACAGGAATCAAAAGCAACGGCAACATCATAAGTTGTGGTTTAGGAATTTTAATATTTTGTTTGAGCAGAATACCCAGTAACGCCAAAGCAGCTCCGAAGCTTGCCAGCTCACTAGAAAATGTCACCCATGGATAGGTATGAAATGGTGACAGCCAAGCAAAGCTAAGTAAGAGGCTAGCAAGAATGAGACATAGAAATGGCATAGGGTAGTATCTAAAAGGCATTCTGACATATCATACAGTAAAGCGCTTTTATCATCTAAATAGAGATGAGTAAATTCTGATATGACTACCGACCAAAAGAGATGATCCCACTTGTTTGAACAACTAAAAGCGTATTTATAAGTGATACTCTGCTCTAGTTAAGCTACCTTATTTTGTTGTGGTAGCTGATCATAGTAAAACTCATTTGGTGTCATTTTGTCTAGACTCGAATGAGGTCGTTTCAAATTATAAAACTCAAAATATGCACTCAATTGCTTTTTCGCATCTGTGACACTACTATAAGCTTTGAGATACACCTCTTCATATTTAACGCTCCGCCATAATCGTTCAACCATCACATTATCAATCTATGAGCAGTATACTGCGCAAGTTTACCATCCATACTGATTTGAATGGGCTTTGTTGCACAAATAGACGAAAGGTAGAGTTGTTCTAATCTTCAGATATTTATGCAACAGCCACCGTTTTAGCTGTACCAAGTTGAGTAAATTTATTCAAAATATCGACTCTTATTTGCAAGTCAACCACCTGACGATTAAAGCATCGACTAGATACACCTTGTCCAAGTCGTTTCAAGGCAAACATTTTAGCCTCTATTCTAGATCGTCGATGATAACCAATATCTCGTTTCCACTGCTTTTGACCCCTGTCCCAACAGCTTTGTACTGGATGATTCCTTGCTTTACCAATTTCATTTTCTGCCCATAAAGCAGCATTGGAACGAGGAGGGATAATTACATTTGCTTGCCGTTTCAAAATCGCATCATAACAATTCACTGTGTCATAAGCACCATCAGCCGTGACAGATACAATGGGTTCATCAATTTGATCTAAAAGAGGTTGGAGCATTTCAGCATCACCATATTGGCAGATCGTGACTTCAAACGCTTGTATTTCTCCACTGTTTGCATCTGTCGCAAGATGTAATTTCAGTCATTGACGATGTTGGTTTACGCCATGTTTTTTACGCACCCATTCCCCATCACCTGTAACTTTGATCCCTGTGCTATCAACTAAAATATGCAAGTCTTTCTGTGGATTTTTTGCTGATTTATGTAGAAGTGGCTGGAGCTTATCTGCTCGCCGACTCAATATTGAGAAGTCTGGAACATTTCAGTCGAGGTGAGCCATTTGAAAAAGGCTTTGAATGAAACCTTGTGTTTGGCGTAAAGCCAGTTGGAACAGGTTTCGTATCATCAGGGCAAATTGAATTGCTATATCAGTGTAGGTAGGTTGACGTCCTTTTTTTCCAGTACGTGTTGCAGACCATTGCATTTGGGGATCAAACCAAATGGTGAAAGCACCCCGTTGACGTAAAGCCTGATTGTACTCAGACCAGTTCTTTGTTTTGTATTGGCTTTTTGATTCTGTATTCATCTAACATGTATGGGGATGAAATTTATTTATGCAACAAAGCCACTATCTACTGAAAATCCAAAACCAGAAGAATCACATCAATTATTTATTTTAGGATTAAATAGTGCAATTGAACTTATTATAGAAAATAATGCTATTCCTATTATTATTAATGACAACCCAATTCTTCAAGGTGTAGATGTTAATTGTCATTTACGCACGAATATTCCTGAAAAAAAATGCCTCTTTCCACGCCAAGCACACGATCAAGACTTTAAAAACTGGATTAAAAATTTAGAATCATTGAAAATTAAATATCCTCAACTGATAGTATTAGATTTCACCTCCATTGTCTGTTCGAAAACCTCATGTTATTCCTATTTAAATGATGTTCCCCTATATCGAGATGAACAACATTTAACTTATTCAGGTTCAACTGAAATTGGGCTGCAATACCTTAAACAATATGGAAATCCTTTAAAACCTCATGAAAAATAATCAATCCATTCTCATCATATTATTTCTTAGGTATTATCTATGAATAAAAAAAGAACAGTTTTAGTACTAGCATCAACATACCCTCGTTGGGCTAGAGATCATGAACCAGGATTTATACATGAATTATGTAAAAGGCTAGCACTTCAGTTCAATGTTATTGCCCTTGTACCCGATGCTGTAAATGCCGATCCGAATGGGTTCCTAGATGGTGTTCAGGTCATCCGTTATAAATATGCCCCTAAAAAATTACAATCATTGGTCAATAATGGCGGCATTGTTAACAATTTGAAAGCTTTTTGGTGGAAATGGTTGCTTGTTCCTAGTTTTCTGATTGGACAATATTTTGCAGTTAGAAAAATTTTAGATACACAAAAGGTTGATGTTATTCATGCACATTGGTTAATTCCACAAGGTTGGATAGCAAGTCGATTTAGCAAACAATTCAATCTTCCTTATATTGTAACTTCACACGGTGGAGATCTATTTGGGTTACAGGGGAATATGCTCACGAAAATAAAAAAACAGGTTGCTGAAGATGCCACTGCGATGACAGTTGTTAGTCAGGCTATGCAAGACTATTTGTCACAAATGTGCATACGACCTCAACATCTAGATGTAATTCCAATGGGAGTGGACTTACAGCATCGGTTTATTCCAAACCCTAATATAAAACGCCATCATAATGAGTTGCTTTTTGTAGGGCGATTGGTGCCAAAAAAAGGGCTCAACTTTTTGTTGGATGCCTTGGCTATTTTAGTGAATGAGCATCCTGAATTACGTTTAAATATTGTTGGGTTCGGCCCTGAAGAGTCTGCATTAAAACAACAAGTTGTACGATTGAATCTTGGAAAAAATGTTAATTTTTTGGGTGCACGCTCACAAGACCAGTTACCTCAAATGTATCAACAAGCGACACTTTTTGTGGCACCTTTTGTGCGAGCAGATAATGGGGATCAAGAAGGATTACCCGTTGCGTTGATGGAAGCGATTGGTTGTGGTTGTCCTGCAGTAGTTGGACATGTGGTTGGAATAGAAGACTTACTCGGTGAAGATATTCAGCATATTGCAGTTCATCCGCATAATACTCAAGAATTGGTATCTGCCATTTCAAAAACACTAAATGAACCGACATTAGCAGTTGAACGTACTTTAAGGATTCGACAGCATGCGCTGAAATTAATTGATTGGGATAGTGTTGCTTATGCCTATGGCAATATCTTAAAAGACAGCATTCAAAATTTTAACACTAAAATTTCAATGCAGTAATCATTGGTTCAAGACGCTGTATAATAGTAGCCCAATCCTCAACAGCAATACTTTGTTGTTGCGGAGATTGTAATTGCTGTTGAATTTTTGAGGCTAAATCATTGGCATTGCCTGTCTGAAATAGAACTTGTGGTGAATCTCTAAACAAGTAACTCATCTCACCAATATTCGCTACAACGACAGGTAAATCGCATGCCAACATTTCATAGGCTTTTTGAGGGAAGCAATAACGTCCAAAAGGGGTATCTAAAATTGAAATGATGCCAAGATCTAAAGCTTGAAAAAGTGTCGAAATTTCATGGTGTGCTAAACTACCCAAATAATGGACTCGTTCTTCTTCGGGAGGTGGATAATCAGGTTGATAGGGACCTGCAAGTACTAAATGTACGTTAGGCATTTCATGTTTAAGTTTTTCCCATGCTTGATAAATTACTTCCACACCTTTGTCTTTATACAATCCACCTGCCGTGCCAATATATTGTTTATTCGGTAGTAAACCAAATCTTTCCCGTGCATTAGATTTACTACCTGACCTAAAGGTAGTTAGATCGACCGTGCTTGGTAGAGAAACAACTTTAGCTTGTGCTGCATAATCGTGAATCACTAATTCTGCTAATGGTTGACTAGTTGTTGTGACTAATTGGGCTTGGCAGACTGCTAGACGTAAAAGATGCTTCATACCAGGGATGCGAGCTTGCCCAAAGCCTTCAAAATTGTCATAGAGATCTGCTATGAAGGGTACTTTAAGCTGTTTAGCACACCATGCACCCCAAACAATATGTGGAATATCTGATGCAGCAATAACAATATCTGGTTGGTATTGTTTTAATTTTTGTGAAAGTAAAAAAGGATAAGTGAATAATCCTAGTTTTTTTAAGCCCTTATAACTTTTTGAGTGCCAAATAAGTTTTTTTTCATGATTGGACTCATCCCAAGTGCCTTCATGATGTGATTGATAACTCAAACAAAAACATTCAACTTGGTGCCCAAGATGTGCCAATTGATTCGGAATCTCGTATAAACGCGCATATTTATCTAAAATGACATCTTTAGACATATATTGCCGTTTACACAAGAATGCGATTTTCAATTATTTTCTCTCCAGTATTTTATCTACAGCATTCAACGCCGCACCTACAACTTGATCCATATTGTAATAGCGATACTCTGCTAAACGACCAACAAAAGTAACATTTTTTTCACAGTCTGCTAAGGATTTATACTTTTTGAATAAAGCCTCGTTTTCATCACGTGGAATTGGGTAGTAAGGATCACCTTCAGCTGTTGGATACTCCCGAACAATTGAGGTGGCAGGGTGTTGTTGACCTGTAAGGTGTTTAAATTCAGTAATGCGGGTAAATTCAAAGTCATTTGGATAGTTTATAGTTCCGACACTTTGGTATTGTTCAGTATTTTCTAGGTGTTGATGCTCAAAGCGTAAGGAGCGGTAAGGTAACTTGCCAAATTTATAGTCATAAAACTCATCTATACAACCTGTATAAATCAGATGATCATACTCGACACCTTGTGCCAGCAAATCTTTATAGTCTGTACTCAATTTAACCGTAATGTTTGGATGCTCCAGCATATTTTCAAACATAGCGGTATAACCATGTAATGGCATTGCTTGATAAGTATCGGTAAAGTATCGATCATCGGTATTGGTACGTGTTGGAATACGTGCGGCTACGCCTGCTTTTAACTGAGAAGGATCTAGCCCCCACTGTTTTTTGGTGTAGTTTAAGAAGAACTTTTCATATAAATCTCGACCGACTGAATTAAGTACAACATCTTCACTGGTTAGTACTTTTTCTTTTGGTTCACGTACTTTTTCAAAATATTCAGCTGCTTGTTCTTCAGATAAATCTAAATCATAAAGTTGATTGAGTGTGTCTCTATTAACCGGGAAGGGATACTCCTGCCCATTGACTACGCCACGCACCCGATGTTCATAAGGTCGCCACTGGGTAAATTGTGATAGGTAGTTAAAGATACGCTCACTATTGGTATGAAAAATATGAGGGCCATATTGATGAATCAAGATATCATGCACATCTTTAACATCATAAGCATTACCAGCAATATGATCACGACGATCAACAACTAAGATGTTATGTCCTGATTCTGCCAGCTCACGGGCACATACCGAACCAGCAAACCCTGCACCAACAATTAAAATTTTCATTAGCTATAAATTCCAATAATCATGTCTTTTACCTCCATGATTGAATAATCCATCATATAAGCCAACAAAAAAGGCTTTAACTTGCTTTCTTCGCTCACCTTCATTAAGTAATGCTGCAAATAATCTTATTACTAGAGAGGGGATCGTTTGTGTATAAAGTTTAAAGCCATAATAAGTTCTCGCAATAAAAATTCGATTTCTCGTATCGTAATATCTTTTCCATGGTACTAGCTTTAAGCAATTTATTTTTTTTATCAAAATATTAACTTCATAGCGATCGGATTTTGGATGTTCGATTTGACTTTCGCCACAGATATAAGTTTTAAAACCTGCTTTATGTGCTCTTATACAATATTCGGTATCATCAGCAGCTATAAAATAGGATTCATTAGGTAGACCAATTTTTTGATAAATTTCTTTACTAGTTAAGAAACCAAGAAATGGTAAAGATTTAACTTCTGCTATTTCCGGAATTTCTAATTTAATATGTACATCTCTCTGCTCTGCAATTAGAGTCGTTGTCCAAGCTGTATCCTCTCCATTTACAGCAAGAGATCCATAAATATGTTCAGGTGTAGCATGCCTCATTACTTCTTCTAAAGCTGTCACATAAGGTAGAGCATCATCATCCATCATCCAAACATAATCTGCACCTTGTTCAAAGGCATATTTGATACCTGTTGAAAAGCCACCAGCTCCGCCAGTATTATGTGTAAGCGCAAGCAATTTAGCGTTTGGGTTGTCTAAAAAACCTGATTTTTTTAATTCCTGGACAGTGTCATCTGTTGAAGCATTGTCGACAATAACAATTTGGACCAGACGATGTGTTTGAACATTTAAAGCAGATAAACATCGAAGTAGTAGTTCCTTCCTGTTATAAGTAACAACAACCGCAAAAACTTTAGAATGAGCTTCGATCATTTACGATCCTTTCAAAAATATAAATGTTTTATAAATCATTCGATGCAATTTTGGATTTGCAATCATTATTACAGGGAACAGCATATAATACCAATAGGGTGTTTTTTTACACAAAACCAAATAATGAAAAAATAAAAATTTTTGTTCTTCTATACAATTTTTAATAAATTCTGCTTCCATAAACCGCTGTTTCGCTACTGCGCATATTTTGTGATCAGCATTTACAATTTTAACATCATACAAAATTTGCTGTGCTACAAAATACTTATTTTTAATACGATGTA
This sequence comes from Acinetobacter sp. SwsAc4, assembly GCF_013391535.1. Taxonomy (NCBI): domain Bacteria; kingdom Pseudomonadati; phylum Pseudomonadota; class Gammaproteobacteria; order Moraxellales; family Moraxellaceae; genus Acinetobacter; species Acinetobacter sp. SwsAc4. Next base: position 244,852 of record NZ_JACAXC010000002.1, on the reverse strand, counting down.
AAATACGTGCCCTATGCCTCTCAAAACCTTCATTTTTTAACTTACGAGGTAGCCAAACAGAAACATTTTCTCGATAGCAAATTAAAGGCTCATTTATATAACTTACTCCATGCATCAAGCTTGCTCGTACGGTTAAGGGGATATCCTCAATATTAACATTCGGCATCAACTCACCAAACTGCTTATTCAAATCTTTCGAATAAGCAGCACTCGCACCCATCAACAGATATATTTTATTTTCATCACGATAAGAGATTAGATTATAGGCCGTTGGATTCAAATCAGATAAAGCTACTCTCAATGCCCCACAATCTTTTCCGTTGTGGTCGATTCGCTGAGCAGCACTATAAATAGCACTTACATTTTTATCTAGGACTGACCATCTTTCCACAACTTTACTCACCCTTTGAGGCAAAGATATATCATCACCAGCTGCAAAGACAATGAATTCCCCTTTTGCCATTTGAAAAGCTTTATTAACATGAGCACCAATACCAAGATTTGCTGTATTTCTATTAATTACCAATTCATGACTCCCATCATACTTCTCAACAATCTTTTGAATAATTTCGAATGTTGAATCAGTAGAACAATCATCAGATATGATAATTTCTAAGTTCCCATAGTCTTGAAATAAAACAGAATATACAGCTTTTTCAATATAGTTCTCTTGATTATAACAAAATAAAAATAAAGTTATTAAAGGAGGCTTATCCATATAAATATCTAATCTCATTTGAAAAAATACTACACTTTAGATATTTCAAGAATCTTATTAACTAGAAGTTCTTTATTCAAATAATATTCGCCATGTAAAGCATCTTTCTCCAATTTTGATTCAGACTTTACAAAATGCATTTGCACTTCAAATATATAGGCCAATGTCGAATAAACAGAAAATTTTTTAAATTTTTCTGGCAACCAACTTACGATTTTTGTCTTTTCTTTACAGAAAATAATATTAGTTAAAAATGCACCCGAAGGTGCAACTATTAAATCAGCATTCGAGAATAATTTCATTTGTTCGTAAAAACTATATTCTTCTATATATATAGTTTTTATATCAAGTTTTATCAATTCTTTAGATATCTCCACTTCATTATAAGTTCTTCTATTGTAGGCACTAATTCCCTTACCTCGTTTAATAAAAAATTTTTTAGGGAATTTATCTACCTCCTCAAAATTCATATCAATATTATTTTTTAAAAAAATATCACTTACCATCTTGGTTTTATTGTAAGAAAATCTACTATAATTAACATCATATTCACCTTTTATATTAAAAACAACATGATTAAAACTAGAAATATAGTTTAGCTCTTGACACAGTAAAGTCGTATTTTTACCTACATATTTAACTGGAATATTTATATTAAAATAATTTAAAATTAAATTAAAAGAATCTGCATACGATTGTATTTTTCTAACATTCTCATGAACCACAATCAAATCAATATTTTCTAGCTGATTAAAAAAAATTAATTTTGGAAGTATTTCAATAATCCAATGAAAATAATTAAAAGAACCATTCCCCCCCAAAAAAAACACACGACAATTCAAATTTTCAACTTTCTTATTTTTCCGAATAAAGTAAAAACTTTTAAAATTCGTAATGATATGACCAGTATTATAATCACATAATTTTTGATCACCCCCTAGAAATCTTTCGATATAAATATTTTTTTTATCATAAAAACTTGAAGATTCAATTTCAGCTACAACATTCTTAAGCTGATAACAATATATCTTTGGAATCTCAACTTTTATCGTCTTTTTAATATTATTAAAATTAGGAATTTCAATCTCACATTCTTCATCTTCTTCAAGTCTAATTTTTCTTTTAATACCAACATCAAGCCACACTTTTTTTCTAAAAGTCAATTTATTCAACAATATCAAGCATAGTGATTTAATGCTTGGATAGGACAATAGCCTATTTAAGAAAGAAAAATTTAACATATAAAATTCATAATTACCTAATTAAATTGATTTAATACTTGAATAATAAAATTTACTTGATCAATACTCAGCGTTGGATCTATCGGCAAACTTAAAACTTCGGCATGTATAGCTTCAGATATTGGATAACTCAAAGGGTTCCACTCCTGATATGCTTGCTGCTTATGCGGAGAAATTGGATAATGAATCAGAGTTTGAATATCATGCTCAGATAAGGTTTTTTGTAGTGCTTCACGATGCTTGGTTCGGATCACAAATAAGTGCCAGACATGTGAGAGATACTGATTTGTATTACCTTGAATAACAGGCAACTCAATTAAAGGATTTTGAATACCCTCCAAATAGAGTTGTGCAATTTCACGACGGCGCTCTATTTCTCTATTCAAGTACTTTAACTTTACACTGAGCATTGCCGCTTGAATTTCGTCTAAACGACTATTTAAACCTTTATAATGATTTTCATACTTGTGGAAACTACCATAATTTCCTAATGCACGAATTGTTTGTGCTAAAGTTTCATCATTCGTTGTAAGGATACCTGCATCGCCTAATGCACCCAAGTTTTTTCCTGGATAGAAACTAAAACCTGATGCATTTCCCCAATTACCTGCCTTTTTTCCTTGTAACTGTGCACCATGGCTTTGGGCCGAGTCTTCTAAAACCAATAGATTATACTGTTTAGCAATTTGCATAATTTTTGGCATATCTGCCAATTGTCCATACAAATGAACAGCTAAGATTACACGAGTCTTTTCTGTAATGGCTTGGGTGATTTTAGATGGATCAATATTGCAAGTTGAAATATCTGGTTCAACCAATACTGGTGTTAAATTGTTTTCTGTAATAGCAAGAATACTTGCTATATAAGTGTTTGATGGAACAATAACTTCATCCCCATCGTGTAATCGTCCAAGTTCTTTCCATGCACGTAATGTAAGAATAAGAGCATCGAGACCATTTGCAACACCTACAGCATATTGTGTACCACAATATTTGGCGAAGCTTTTTTCAAAAGTTTCAAGTTCATGTCCACCAATATACCAACCTGAATCAACAACTCGAGTACATGCCTCTATTAATTCGTCACGGTACTGTTGATTGATATTTTTTAGATCAAGGAAAGGTATCATTATTAACCCTTTTGGGAAGCTACTACAAATATTTCACCAGCAATCTCTGGATAACTTTCACCTAATTCCATAAAAGCAGATAACATATCAATATTCCAACTTTCATCAATTTGTTTGTTAGAAAGTGGTTTAAGCCAATAGCCTCCGAATAAATCGATGTTTAAATTCGATTCAATAAAAACATTTTTAAAAGACTCCGGACAAAAAACACGTCTATGACCATGATGTAAATCTAAAGCATTTAATGAATTTTCATTGTTTAAAAGCCCCATCTTAACTGCTGCCTGACGATGTAATGATTTTGCATTAGGAACAGCAGCTAAAATTTTACCTCCAACCTTTAAAAATTTAGATATATGTTTTAATATGAAGATAGGATCTTCGACATGCTCTAAAACATGACCCAAAATAATATTGTCAAATTTTTTATCTGTAATAAAGTCCTCAAATAAACAATTATAAATTTCTATATTAGGATATCTTTTTTTCAGGTCTAAAGAAAAAAATTCTGAGCCTTCTACAACTGTCAAATCAAACCCTGACTTAATAAATAAATCAGTCATAAGCCCTTCGGCAGGCCCTAATTCTAAAATAGAATCATTTTCTTTCAAAAATTTAAAAAAAATATTAAAGCAATATTGCATAGCTACATTTGGGCACATCCCGTCCATATATAAACTATTTTCGGCAATAATTTCCAATCTTTTTATTTCATTAATTTCCTTCATATAATATCCCATCTAAATCTAAAACATTATCTACAACTAGAACACCTAAATTAGCTAAGTATGATTTATTTCTCATTCCACTGCATACTAAAATACTTTGAATATTGCTTTCTTTACAGGACAAACTATCATACTCTGTATCACCTATATACAAATGAACTCCTCTTTTTTTTAAAAAAAAAGATTTATTTTCATTTTTTCTTTGACTAACAAAATCAATTGTTTTAAAAAATTTTGTTAAATTTAATATTTCCAATTGCATAAGAGAGTTAAATTTATTGTTTCTAGCCGATATAAGATGTAAAGAGTGCCCCTTTTTAATTAAATTTTCTAAGAAAAGTGAAACACCATCAATTTTTTTGTCAAAAAATAACCATTCTAAGTTTTCAATATCCATAATCCACTTATCATTTAGATTTAAAACAATATTTTCACATATTTTCATTTTTCTTAATGAATCAATATTATTAGCCCCACCCCTCTTTAGTTCCCAAAAAAAATCTTTATCAAGATTAATATCATAAACCTTTGCCAATATATCCATCAAATAAACTTGTTTTTCTCTACAAGTTATTAAAGTTCCATCCAAATCAAAACCTATACGCATATTTAATAGACCTTCATCAAATAATTCGCATATTGCCTAGTTACAATACATCTATCATGATGTTTCTGTAAATATTTCAAAGGATCTTCACCTAATAAGAGTGCCAGATGAGCTGAGAAAAAATCCATTCCATTAACAGCACTCATTGAACTCCCAGCACCCAGTCTTGGATTTACATCTATTAAATAAAATTTATTTTCTTTTTCAATTACTTGAAAGCAGAATGGTGATTTAAGAAAATATTTTTTTGCAAATTCATTTGCAACATTATTTAAATAATCACTTTGTATTATTTCTGCCTTTACACAAACACCGTTTTTAACTTCTAGTCTTTTTCTTACTGATGTATAGACTACATCATTATAAGGAAAACAATCTACCGTAAATTCTTCCCCGATTATTTTTTCATAAATGTAAAATTCTGAATTATATAATCCTATATCCTTTCCTTTTATATTTTTTGTAGCCCTTCCACCAAATCCACCATTCTTTTTCAAAATATAATCTTTATCTTTATCAATAGTATTTTTAAATATATATGGAAACATTAAATTATTCAGATTAAAATTTTTCTCGTAATTATTTTTTTCTAGGCTATCTTCACAGAATTTTTTACTGTTTGAAACTAAAATTTTGGAAAGTATATTTGAAGAAAATGATTTTTTAATTTCTAAATCTATCAAAGGCAAATAAAATGAAATATTATTTTCAACACTAATATCCTCTAGTTCTTTTAGTAAGGTATTAGAATTTATATCCGTCACCACATAGTGTTTTTTTGCAAATAGAGAAGATGTTACATGCTCACTAACATTTGTATCTGCTGTCAAAATTTCTAATTGAGGGAAGTTTTTAGCAATAGAATTTACATACGAAAAAGCAGTACCAGTACCAGCAGCCGTGATCAAGATTTTAGTCATGTGCTAACCTTATTTAAAAATGCTTGATAATTACGAATATAATCATTTTCATTATAATGCTCGTTTGCTAATATTAGTAGCACACAATCATCTGAAAAATCGCGTATTTCTCTCCAAATTAAAGATTCAATAAGTAAACCTTTTGTTGGCGACGCTAGTAATATTTCATCTTTTAGATGCCCATTGTCTAAAACAAAGCGACAACTCCCCTTTAGGCATATAGCAACTTGCTTTAAATTGATATGCGCATGAAAACCACGTGATTGATTTTTAGTTTTAAAAATATAATATAAACGCTTAATCTCAAAGGGAATCGATTGATTTGACTCAATAGCAACTAATTCTCCTCTTTGATCTCCAAAATTTGGCAAATCAATTAATTGAATTAAACTCATAGTCAATCTTTCACCAATGAAATTAGATATTGCCCATAATCATTTTTATTCATACTTTGACCAATACTTAAGATCTGCTCTTTAGTCATCCAACCATTATTTAGAGCAATTTCTTCCAAACATGCGACCTTATAACCCTGACGTTTTTCAATTGTTTCTACAAACTGCGCAGCTTCTAACAAACTAGAGTGCGTTCCTGTATCCAACCATGCAAAACCACGCCCTAACAACTCTACATTGAGATCACCACGTGCCAAATACATTTGATTGACTGTCGTAATTTCCACTTCACCACGCTCTGACGGCTTTACTTTTTTAGCAATCTCGACTACATCATTATCATAAAAATATAGACCAGTGACAGCAAAATTGGATTTAGGTTGCTTTGGTTTCTCTTCTAAAGAAATCACACGTTTATTTTCATCAAACTCCACCACACCAAAGCGTTCTGGATCTTTGACTTGATAACCAAAAACGGTTGCTCCAGTTTTACGACTCACCGCTTTTTGTAACATTGGAGTAAAGCCTTGACCATAAAAAATATTATCCCCAAGCACTAAACAAACATTACTTTTGCCAATAAACTCTTCGCCAATGATAAAAGCTTGAGCTAAACCATCAGGGCTGGCTTGAACTGCATAGCTCAATTGGATACCAAACTGTGCACCATCACCCAACAAACGCTTAAATCCATGAATATCTTCGGGCGTACTAATAATTAATATTTCACGAATACTTGCGAGCATCAGTACTGAAATTGGGTAGTACACCATAGGTTTATCATAAATAGGTAATAGCTGTTTAGACACACCTTTAGTTATAGGATATAAACGAGTCCCTGACCCACCAGCTAAAACAATACCTTTTGTTGTATTAGACATTGTTATTAACTCCTAATCTTTCTCGTTGGTAGCTACCATCTTGTACTCGATGACACCAATCTAAATTATTTAAATACCACTCTATTGTTTTTTGAATGCCCGTTTCAAAGGTTTCAATTGGTGACCATCCCAATTCCTTTTTAATTTTCGTTGCATCAATGGCATAACGTAAATCATGCCCAGGACGATCTTTCACAAAAGTAATAAGTTCTTTATAAGACTGTCCATTAGCTTGTGGTTTTAATCCATCTAAAATTTTGCAGATGGTTTCTATGACTTCAATATTTTTCTTTTCATTATTGCCACCAATATTATAGGCTTCGCCTACACATCCTTCAGTCACGACCTTGTATAAAGCACGTGCATGATCCTCAACAAATAGCCAATCTCGAACTTGCTGGCCATTACCATATACAGGTAAGGGTTTTGCCTCTAAGGCATTCAAAATAATTAATGGAATTAATTTTTCAGGGAAGTGATATGGACCATAATTATTAGAACAATTTGTAATAATAACAGGTAGTCCATAAGTTCGATGCCAAGCTCGGACCAAATGATCTGAACTAGCCTTAGAGGCTGAATAGGGAGAACTTGGTGCATATGATGTAGATTCTGTAAAAAAATCTGTGGTAGAACCTAAATCACCATAAACTTCATCTGTAGAAATATGATGAAAACGAAACTTATCTTTAACATCATTTTCAAGTTCCAACCAATATTTTCGAGCAACTTCTAATAACGTATATGTACCAACAATATTGGTTTGAATAAACTCAGCTGGACCATCAATTGAACGATCAACATGTGATTCAGCTGCCAAATGCATGATGATATCTGGTTTAAATGTACGTACGCTTTCTGATATTTGATCTTTATTACAAATATCAATTTGTTTAAATTGATAATTTGGATATTGCTCAACTTCTTGTAAAGATTCTAAATTTCCCGCATACGTTAATTTATCAACGTTTAATACAGTATGATGAGTTTGTTTAAGAATGAAACGAATTAATGCTGAACCAATAAAACCCGCACCTCCAGTAATTAAAAATCTCATTTAAAGCTCCGTTAGCGATAAAGATCAAGTATATGGTCACATTTTTCAACGGCACTTTCCCGATGCGCAATTATCACCATAGTCATTTTTCCATTTAAATTTTGAATGGCTTCATTCACTGCTTGTTCAGTTTCAGTATCTAATGCACTGGTCGCTTCATCCATAAATAAAACTTGTGGATTTTTATACAAAGCTCTTGCAATACCTATACGTTGCCGCTGTCCACCTGAAAGCATAACACCACGTTCCCCAACAAACGTATGATAACCTAAAGGCAATTGACTTTGAATAAAATCATCAATTTGTGCTTGCCTAGCTACAAACTCAACTTGCTTTAAATCTATATCTATTTTCGCTACGCCAAAAGCAATATTTTCTGCAATAGATTTATCTGCCAAATAAATATTCTGTGGTACATAACCAACTAAATCTCTCCATTGCGTTATATTATCCGCTGTCAACTCGACATCATCAATATACACTTTACCTTGTTGTGGGAAGAGTAAGCCCAGCATGATATCCATCAGCGTACTTTTGCCACTGCCGCTTTTTCCAACAATACCCAAGCTAGAGTTTTTTTTAACTTCCAAACTAAAGTTGTTTAGGATAGGAGAATCTATTCGATTGGGATAAGCAAAACTTATATTCTCTAAACGTATGGAATGTTCAAATTTCAAATATTGAGTGCTATCTTTTTCTATATGCTTCAATTCATCTTTTTCTAATGCGAACTCAGGTTTAAGCACAGACAAGACCTGCTCAGAAAACTTAATTTGAGAAATAGCGCGATACATATTTTGTGCAGCAGGAAGCATACGGTAAGCAGCAAAGCCATATAGACCAAGCACAGGCAAAATATGTGACACTTCTTTTCCTGAAACCACTAAAAGCATGGCTAAACCAATTAAGCAACCATAACCTACTGTTTCTATAACATTGAGTGGTACTTGTCCTAGTGTTTCGCGTGTGGCGATATGCCGTGCAAATACACGAGAGGATTCCTCAAATTGCTTAATATATCCATGTTCTGCATTGTTAATCATCACATCTTTAATACCAGCAAGGGCTTCTTGACAGGTTTGGTAACGCTCTTTGTTGGCTTGGGTAAATTCTTGCCCAATTTGGGTCAGCTTTTTTCGAACTAGCATATAAATGCTAGCGTAAAATAGACCGAGCACAAAAGCTGTTGCAATAGCCATGAGCGGATCATACAGCAGAAGAATGCCGACCATAGATAATAATACAACACCATAAGACATGAGAGTTAAAGCGGGTAAGATCATGGTCCAAATGAGTTGATCGACTTCGGACAGAATGTTCTTAGCCAAGGTCGCACTATTTCTCTGAATAAAAAACTCATAGTTTTGTTGCAAATATGTTTTAAGTAAGCGAGTGGAGAAATAGTGACGCTGTAAACTCGCAAAACGATTAACCGCATATTGGGTCACAATTTTGAATACGGTTGAGCATATGACAACAAATAGCGAAAGAAAGCCTAAATACAATATAAAGTTTTGTTGATTTGCAACTCCCGTAAAATCATAGAGCTGCTTTAAATAGGAATTTGACTCAACAACATTGGGGTTCGATAGTACCGCCAAAAAAGGCATTATAGAAATAACACCAGCCGACTCAATAAAAGCCATCCCCATGACTAAAATCAAAACATAAATGACTTTACGTTTATCTAAGGGCGATAGAATGTGCCAAAGTTGTTTTAAACTACTTAACACGGCTTTCTTTACTTCTCTTTATACATTAAAGCAGTTATCTGCTCTGAAATTAAACCCATTAAAAAAATCATAATACTGCCTGTATAAAGTAGTGCACTCATATTGGTAAAACGACCTGCATCCCACAAAGTATAGCCATACCAGCCTGTTCCAATCATAAATAGGAGAATCGCGATTGGAAGAAACATTTTTAAAGGTGAGAATAGCGTGGCAATTTTAAAAATAATTAAAAAGAAGCGTACTCCATCTTTCAGCGGTTGAATATGACTTTTACCTATGCGTTTTGCTGCGTGTATTGGAACATAAGTCACGGAGTAACCTGCACGGAAAAATGCCATGGTACTGGTCGTTGGATAAGAAAAACCATTAGGCAGTAAATATAAAAATTCACGGAATTTGTCTGCTCTAACTGCACGAAAACCCGAGGTGAGGTCTTCTACTTTTTGTTCAGTCATATACGTTGCAAGGTTGTTGTAAAGTGCATTTGCAATACCACGGCCAACACTGGCTTGTGAGCCTTTTTGTCTTGCACCTACCACCAAATCATAGCCTCGTTCAATTTTCTCAATCAAGCGAGGGATATCTTGCGGATCATGCTGCCCATCTGCATCCATAAATACAATGATGTCACCTGTTGCAGTACGTGCCCCTGTTTTAATGGCTGCACCATTGCCTTTTGAGTAAGGATGAGTGACTACTTTAGCACCAGCAGTTTCTGCGACTTGTTTGGTTTGGTCTGTAGAACCATCATTCACCACAATAATTTCATGAGCAAGCTGTAATTGTTGAATCTGTGCAAGGGTTTGACCAATTGCAGCAGATTCATTTTTGGCGGGAAGGATGATGCTAATCTTATTTCGCATATTGTGTACGGTCCATTCGCTGGCGTTCAATCGATTCGATCGTTGCAGCAAAACTATTTAAACTTTTACGCCATGCATCACCATTCGCATTTGAAGGTGCATATTGTAGTGCTTCTTTTATCCATGTTAATGTTTTTTCATTATTTGCTTGCTCAAAATAAGTCAGCGCAATTTTTTCTGCGATACTTAAACTTGGATAATTGTAGAAAGCTCGGGTTGCATAGGTTAAATAAGCTTCAGTGTTATCCATTTCTTGATAGGTTAGAGCAGTTTCATAATTAACATGATGCATGACATTCGCATTTTGTTTAATTTTGGGAACTTGTGCTGCTACCATTAAAAAATTAAGATAATTTTTTAGTGTCACTCCTGCACATTTCTTTTGTCGAATATTATCCCCTAAACTAGCAATATTTACCGTGATGTCTGCAGGTAGTGAAATTTTAGCTACATTTTTTTTGAGTGAGTTTAATTGATTAATATTTTGCTGAGATGAGTTTTTTTCACAAGTTTCGGATAAAACTTGCATTTCTAAAGAAATGTTTTTTGGATGTAATTGAGCAAAATCATTTAGTACCTCAATAGATGCCTCTCTAAAACCTTCTTGTTTGTACTGAGCCGCCAACATTTGTGCTGCTCTAGGTGAGTCTGGTTGATAGGTGCTCCACATTTCAGCAGCCAATAAAGGTTTCCCCCATAATGATGTAATTTGTTGTAAATTAAATAATAAATATAAAATATAAATACCGCCTAATATGTGCCAAGGACTAAGCCCTTGATATTTCCTATATATCTCAGCAAATAGTACTGCGATTAAAACCACCCAACCCAAACTGGCTAAATAATTACGGTGCTCAAAATATAATTCAAGGGGAATAATGCTGGATTCAATTTGATGCGCTGCAAAATACCAAAGCAAAGCAAATAATAGAAATTTGCCTAATGTGTAAGCTTTGTATTTCCAGCCCACAAAAATGGCAACCAGCCACGCTATCAAAGCGACATAAGGTTGCCACATTGTCCAATGATAAACGGTATGCCCATCATGAAAAGGTCCTAATAATGCAGCTCTTGGAAGGATGATTTGTTTTAAATATTCACACAAAATGATGATTTGTGTTGCTAGATGATCAGCTAAACTACGGTCTCGATAGAACTCAAAATTGTGATTAATTCCCGCCCAATTTTTGACTAAATAAAGCAACATGAAAAGAGGAACGATCAAAAGTGCCAAATAAATACCGAATTTCCAAAGTTTAGGATAAGCAGGGTGAGTGATACGTTTTAAGAAAAAAAGCTCTAGTAGTGCGAGCATTGTGACAACAACTGCACCATTTTCTTTGGAATACACAGCCAAAATCGTCCCAATGACGACCCAGCCGATGACGAGTATCAAATTTAAAATGGGTGACTGTTTGCTCGAAAGATGTGTTCTAAAATACACATAGCCTAGCAATGTGCTTAGCATAAAAAATGCAGAAATATGGGTCATGCGTTGGATGGGAATCAGATTGGCACTGGCGTGAATTGGCAAAATAGCCCAGATCATAGCGACCATCGCTGCAAATAGATAACTTTGTTTAATATTATTAATTTGTAGTTTTGCGATATTAAAGACCAATAAAAACACTAAGCAGGTATTGAGTAGATGCCAAATCAGTGTGGTTTCAACGAAACCCCATGGATGATTGTTCATCCAGTCATTATAATTAGCCAAAAAAGTAAGTAAGGAAATAGGGCGACCTGTTGGGCCGGCCACACCGCCAAAAATAAAATTATTTAAACCTTGCAGCGAACTAGCATTGGACAAGTCTTTTAAGTTGATATAATCATCAAACTGCCAAGTTAGCCCCATAGCTTGCAGGTAGATATAAAAAAACGTAACAATAAAACCCAAGCCCAATAATACAATTGAACCCATTACCCCAAAATTCTGTAATTTTTTTTTCATATCATAAATTCGTTGGACAGGATATAAAAGAACCCGAACGAGTCGGGTTCTTTTTAAGCGAAGTTAAAATTAACGGAACGCTTTTGGACGCCATTTTTCATCAAAAGTACATGTACCTTTCCAAGTAACACTACCGCCGTTGTCAGTTGGGGTAACTGAACAAGTATTCTTACCCGAAGTGGTGATTTTACTGTTCGCTTTATTACCAAAAGTTGCAGTAATTGCGCCACCTGTACCAACTTCAACTTGAGATACATAAGAACCTTTAATTGATACTTTATTTGGTAGGCCAGCAGCGGAGTTTGATGTAGGGAAGCTACCTGTATCATTAAATGTTTCAGTCACTGCTGCTTTCGCACCCGCCATTAGGTTTACACCCTCAGTTACTTGGGCGCGGATGGTATAATCTTGATAAGCAGGAATCGCAATTGCCGCCAAAATACCAATAATAGCGACTACAATCATGAGTTCGATGAGCGTGAAGCCCTTCTGCATTGTGTTCATAACATTTCTCCAATGTATAAATTTTTATAAGCCTTTCAAGCTACTTTGTATTTAGCATGTTCTATGCCAATCCTTAGCTTAGCCAATTTTAACGCAAAAAAACAGAGACTTAAAGAATATTCTCTTTGTTCATATATAAATCAATCCTGACACACGAAAGACAAAAATGACAAAAAATGTCAACTTTCGCTTTTTATCTTTAACGTAGTAGAGGTTCAACCTTGATTATTTTCTACTTGTTTTAAAAATGAGCGAAACAAATCACAAAAAAAAGAATTTATAAAGATAGAAATTTTGCTATCCGTCTATCTGAATAAAGAGAATATTCTCTATACAATTAAAAATACAGAATATTATTTTTAAAAAAATTTAAAAAATAAAATCAATAGTTTATATCTACTTCAGTATAATGGGTTCATTCGGCAATTCATTTTGATCATGCAGATCAGTTTTTACATAGTATTGATCCAATATTTGACCAATTTCATTCACGCCACCAGTCACAGCTCGCAAATATTGTTTTTGGGTTAAGTTCACAATGATATTTTGGCAAATTTCATTCCATGTCTCAGCTTGTGTTGCATTTTTTAGTCCCCGATCAATCACAATCTCAACTTTGCGCTCACACAGATTTAAATAAAGCAAAACCCCACTATTGAGTTCAGTACCCCAAACACCTAATTCAGCAAATAGCTGCTGAGCACGTAGCCGTGTATTCTGGTGATAGGCTTGTGAACATGGAATATGTCCTTCTATCACTACCTGAATTTCACCAGCATGACCTTTTTCAGCATGCTGCACAGCCTTAGCGATCTGTATCCTATCGTTTTTATTGAAATAATTATGCATAGAAGATATATAGAGGAAGTGTTTAAACCAGCGCTTTAAGCTTGGTTGAACTTGCTCATCCAGCTTAGGCTGGGTAATAATCTGTGTTGTATCTGTCTTTATTACCATGAGCCTGATGCTCCTCCCCCGCCAAAGCTGCCACCGCCGCCACTATAACCACCTCCACTGCCACCGCCAAAGCCTCCTCCACTGCCCCCTCGCCCACCACTCGACAAAAAGGCCTGAAAAACAAGCTGTGCCAATGAAGTAATAAGTAGAAAAAAAATTCCAATACCGAGTAATAAACTCATCACAAGCCCCGCCCCATTGACTAGTCCTGCAACCGTTGCAGCTACTGCCGCAGTGGAGGCACTTAAACGATTGCCAACAATGAATGAACCGACAATACCAGCGATAAGGATAAATAGCGCCATAGTTAGCGTATTATCTTTCGCTTGCTGCTCGTGTAAGGCTTGGTCATGTTGATCCTTAAGCTCTTGGGCAGCCTGTTGGGCAATTTCAGGGTCAAGGTTCACAATACGGCTAATTTCATCCAAACCTGATGAGATTCCTTGTGCATACTGACCTTGTTTAAAAGAGGGTGTGATCTGATTACGAATAATGCGGCTAAGAACCACATCAGGTAAAACACCTTCGAGACCATAACCTGTTAGAATCTGAATTTTGCGATCATTGACTGCAATTGCCATCAACAAACCATTATCACGTTTAGCAGAACCTAATTGCCATTTTTCACCTGTACGTAAAGCAAAATCAAAAATCGCTTCCTGTCCAGTGGTGGGTACAATAATCACTCCTATCTGAGCTTTACCCTGCTGATACAACGTCAGTATTTTTTGATTGAGTTGCTGTGTTTCCGCCTCACTTAATATTTTGGCTTGATCTATGATGGGCCGATTTAATGTCGGTAAACCACGTATGGATTCACCCTCAGCCATATCATTGGCAACTTGCGGTAAAATAGGTGCTTGTTGTGCTGTAGTGTTTGGTTGTGATTGATTTTGTTGTGGCTGCTGAATCATTTTACCTGCAACAACTAAATCAGTTTCATCTGTTGCAGTCGCAACCTCAGCCCAAACTGTATGTTGAAAAAATAGTGTTACAAAAACAATCATGAGAACAGCCGAAAGCTGCTTAAGTTTCTGTGTAATTTTTTCCAACATATGGCAACTCCAAACCCATCAAGAACAATTTCAGATCTTAATTAAATGAAACTGTTGGCGCCTGTTGTGCAGATTGCTCTGCTTTAAAGTTCTCTTTGGTTTTCATGCCAATCACTTTTGCTGTCATTGCTTGTGGGAACTGACGCACATATGAATTGTAATCTTGCACGGTCGTAATATAGCGATTACGAGCAACCGCAATTCGATTTTCTGTACCTTCCAATTGTGCTTGCAAATCACGGAATTGTTCATTAGCTTTTAAATCTGGATAATTTTCAGAAACCGCAATTAAACGAGATAATGCACCTGTCAATTGACTTTGTGCTTGTTGATATTTTTCAAATAGTGCTGGGTCTTCTAAAACTTCTTTATCCACTTTTAAACCTGCCACATTGGAACGAGCTTGCGTAACCTCTGTGAGGACTTGCTCTTCATGTTTGGCATAGCCTTTCACTACATTGACAAGATTAGGCACAAGGTCAGCACGGCGTTGATACTGGTTTTGTACTTCAGACCAGGAAGCATTGACCGCCTCATCTTTCACCTGCAAGGTGTTATAGCCACAGCCTGTGAACAATAAGGTGCTTGCCAATACAGTTGCGAGCGCAGTTTGTTTGATCACTTTCATAAAAATTTATCCTCAGGTTTTTCTTTATATTTTTCAATAATTCATTGTAATGTGATTTTTTGTTCTCTGTGTAACATTTATTTGTTGAAATCTTTATATCATTGCATAGAATCATCGGAGAACTGTAACCGTCGTACGGTAATCCCCAATGCCTTGAGGCAATTTAAATAATTTTCTCTGAATTTGCATTTACAAGAGCCATCTTTATTGCATGCACAATTTCCTAATTGGTCTTTGAAAATCACGCTGAAAAATGATCAGGGACAGGGCAGAAAGCTTACAAGATTTGCTAAAACTACCAAAAAGATAAGATGAAAAAAAATAAAGCCTGCTTGAGCAGGCTTTATCGCAATCAAACTAAAAAGATGAATTAGACACCTAAATAATCTAAAATACCTTCTGCTGCTTGGCGGCCTTCCCAAATTGCAGTTACAACAAGGTCAGAACCACGCACCATATCTCCGCCAGCGAAGATTTTTGGATTAGATGTTTGGAATTTAAATTCTTGTTGTTCTGCCGCAACAACACGACCTGAACCATCTAAACTTACATTTGCAGAACCAAACCAATCAGCAGGACTTGGACGGAAACCAAATGCAAGTAATACCGCATCTGCTGGTAAAATTTCTTCAGAACCCGGAACAGGTTCAGGGCTACGACGACCACGGCTATCAGGCTCACCCATTTGGGTAGTCACCACTTTAACACCAGTCACTTTGCCATTCTCGCCCACAATCTCGATCGGTTGGCGATTGAATAGGAATTTTACACCCTCTTCATAGGCATTCTTCACTTCGCGCGCAGAACCCGGCATGTTGCTTTCGTCACGACGGTAAGCACATGTCACATCATGCGCACCTTGGCGTAATGAAGTACGGTTACAGTCCATTGCAGTGTCACCACCACCCAGAACAATCACTTTCTTACCATCAACACTGATGTATTCGCTTGGATCTTTTTCCCAACCTTGGCAACGATTGACGTTAGCAATTAAGAAATCTAGGGCATCGTAAACACCATCAAGATCTTCGCCAGGGAAACCACCTTTCATGTAGGTATAAGTTCCCATCCCCATAAATACGGCATCGTATTCAGCAAGGAGTTGTTCAATCGTTACATCAACACCGATTTCAGTATTTAAGCGGAATTCGATACCCATCCCCGTGAAGATTTCACGACGACGTTTCATGACATCTTTTTCCATTTTAAATTCTGGAATACCAAATGTAAGTAAACCACCAATTTCAGGGCGTTTATCAAATACAACTGGTTTCACACCGCCACGGGCAAGAATATCAGCACAACCTAAACCCGCTGGACCCGCACCAATTATGGCCACTTTTTTATTGGTCCATTTCACGCCAGACATATCTGGACGCCAGCCCAAAGCGAACGCTGTATCATTAATATATTTTTCTGCATTACCAATCGTGACTGCACCAAAGCCGTCATTTAAGGTACATGCACCTTCACACAAACGGTCTTGCGGACAAACACGACCACAAACTTCTGGCAAGGTATTGGTTTGATGGCAAAGTTCAGCCGCTTGGAAAATTTGACCTTCTGCAATCAGCTTTAACCAGTTTGGAATATAGTTATGTACTGGGCATTTCCATTCACAATACGGGTTACCACACCCTAAGCAACGGTGCGTTTGATTCGCAGCAACTTCCGCAGTAAAGGGTTTATAAATTTCCACAAACTCTGCTTTGCGGACAGTAATATCTTTTTTCTCTGGATCTTGGCGTGCTACATCCAGAAATTGAAAGTCATTATTGAGGCGTTCTGCCATGTCTCTCTCCGTGGGTAGGTGCAGTGGTGTCCTTCACCTCTGCACCTGCCTATGTCTTTGCAGTCGTGGAATTATTGTGGATCGGCTTGGGTTGTTTTCAAAAGCGATTGCAAATTAGCAGCTTTTGGTTTTACAAGCCAGAACTTACGACTATAGAAGTCGAACTCATTACGGATTTTGTATGCCCAAGCACTTCCTGTCTCTTGAATATGTTCATCGAGAATACGGAGGAGGTTTTCTTTATGATCTTCCATCGCCTCAGTCGAGATACGATTTAGGTCAATCAACTCATGGTTATAGTAGTCAACAAAGTCGTTATCAAGGTCAAGTACATAAGCGAAACCGCCTGTCATACCCGCACCAAAGTTATGACCAACTTTACCTAAGACAGTTACCACACCACCTGTCATATATTCACAGCAGTGATCGCCAGCACCTTCTATTACCGCAAAAGCACCTGAGTTACGAACAGCGAAACGCTCACCCGCAGTACCCGCAGCAAATAACTTACCGCCAGTCGCACCATACAAACAAGTGTTACCAATGATTGCAGTATTTTGTGTTTGGAACGGTGAACCTTTTGGTGGGAAGATCGAAACTCGACCACCCGCCATGCCTTTACCAACGTAATCGTTCGCATCACCTTCAAGTTTGATATGCAGACCACCTGCGTTCCAAACACCAAGTGACTGACCAGCTGTACCAACAAGATTCATCACAACTGGGCTGTTTTCCATCCCTAAGTTGCCGTAGCGACGTGCGATCTCACCTGAAATACGTGCGCCAATTGAACGATCACAGTTACCAACAGTGAAATTAAATGAACCGCCTGTACCTGCTTCAATCGCTGGTAGCATTTCAGCAACCATTTTCTCAGCCAATACACCTTTATCAAATGGCGCATTACCTTGAACTTGGCAATACTGAGCTTTACCTTCAGCAGATGGATGTGAAGTCAATAAAGCGCTGAGATCAAGATGAGCATGCTTTTCAGTTTCACCTGGTAAAACTTCAAGCAAATCAACACGACCAATCAAATCTTTAAGTGATGCAACACCTAGAGCAGCTAACCATTCACGCGTTTCTTCTGCAATAAATTTGAAGAAGTTAATCAACATTTCTGGTTCGCCAATATAATGCTCTTGACGTAAATGGTCTTGCTGTGTTGCGACACCAGTTGCACAGTTATTCAAGTGACAGATACGTAGGTATTTACAACCTAATGCGATCATTGGCGTAGAACCAAAACCAAAGCTTTCAGCACCTAAAATAGCTGCCTTGATCACGTCTAAACCAGTTTTTAAACCACCATCCGTTTGAACACGAACCTTACCACGCAAGTCATTGACACGAAGTGCTTGATGCGCTTCACTTAAACCAAGTTCCCAAGGCGAGCCCGCATGGTGAATCGATGAAAGTGGAGATGCTGCTGTACCACCGTCATAACCTGAAATGGTAATAAAGTCAGCGTATGCTTTTGCCACACCAGCCGCAATCGTTCCAACACCTGGCTCTGATACTAGTTTTACCGATACCATCGCATGAGGATTGACTTGCTTCAAGTCAAAGATCAATTGTGACAAATCTTCAATTGAGTAAATGTCATGATGCGGAGGCGGAGAAATCAAAGTCACACCCGGTACTGAGTAACGTAAACGTGCAATTAAGCCATTCACTTTACCACCTGGTAACTGACCACCTTCACCTGGTTTCGCGCCCTGTGCCACTTTAATCTGCAACACTTCAGCAGAGGTTAAGTACGCAGGAGTTACACCAAAACGACCTGATGCAATCTGTTTGATTTTCGAGTTACGAATCGTACCGTAACGTGCAGGATCTTCACCGCCCTCACCAGAGTTCGAACGACCACCAATCGTATTCATCGCAATTGCAATTGCTTCATGTGCTTCTGGAGATAATGCACCCAAAGACATTCCCGCAGAATCAAAACGAGGTAGAATCTCTTCAATCGTTTCAACTTGATCAATCGCAATCGAATCGGTTGTTTTTAACTTGAATAAGTCACGAATCGTAGCAACTGGACGGTTATTTACTAGCTCAGCGTATTCTTTAAAGTCTTGATATTGACCTGAACGAACCGCTTTATGCAATGAGTTAATCACATCAGGGTTGAACGCATGGTACTCTTTACCGAATACGAATTTGAGTAAACCACCCTGATCAATTGGCTTGCGATTTGACCAAGCTGTGCTTGCCAATTTTTTCTGGTCATTTTCTAAATCAGCGAAAGTCGCACCTTGGATACGACTTGGTACACCAAGGAAACATTTATCCACGACTTCAGATGACAAACCTACTGCTTCAAACAGTTGGCCGCCACGATAAGAAGCAACTGTCGAGATCCCCATTTTAGAAAGAACTTTTAATAGACCTTTCTCAATCCCTTTACGGAAGTTTGCTTGCGCATAAATTGGGTCACCCAATAATTCGCCTTTCGCAACCAAATCATTAATCACGTCATAAGCTAAATACGGGTAAATTGCTGTCGCACCAAAACCTAGCAGTACTGCAAATTGATGTGGATCACGTGCGAAACCTGTCTCAACCAAAATATTTGCATCAGTACGTAAACCAACTTGAATTAAGTAATGATGTACTGCACCAGTTACCAATGCTGAGTTTGCTGGCAAGAAACCTTCACGAATATTTTTATCGGTCAAAACGATTAAAGTTTTACCATCACGAACAGCTTGTGCAGCTTCTTCACAAATACGTGCAACTGCGGCTTGTAAACCTTCGGTTTCTGCATAATTCAGATTGATATCAGCAACAGCATAACCCGCACGTTCTTTTTCAACATCACGAAGCTGCTGCATTTTTGAATGTGACAATACAGGGCTTGAAATAATGATGCGGTCAGCGTGTTCAGGACCCTGTTCAAACACATTTTGCTCACGACCCAAACATGTTTCCAATGACATTACGATCGATTCACGTAATGGATCGATTGGTGGGTTAGTCACTTGCGCAAACTGTTGACGGAAATAGTCTGATACATGGCGAACTTGACGAGACAAGACTGCCATTGGGGTATCATCACCCATTGAACCAACAGCTTCCTGACCACTTTCTGCGATTGGACGCAAAATCTGATCACGCTCTTCAAATGTCACCATAAACATTTTTTGAGCCGCTTTTAATGCATCACCAGTTAAACCCTGATCACTCAATTGTTCTTCAAGCTGAGGATCTGCTTTCAAACGAATCGCATGGTCACGCAACCATTCACGATACGGACGCATGTTTTTAAGGTGATTGCTGACATCTTTCGTATCAAGCACTTTGCCTGTCAAAGTATCTACAACTAAAATTTGACCAGGACCAACACGACCTTTAGACACAACATCTTCTGGTTCATAACCCCATACACCAATCTCTGATGCAAGCGTGATGTAATCATTTTTGGTGATCACCCAACGTGCAGGGCGTAAACCATTACGATCCAACATACAAATCGCGTGACGACCATCTTGGATCACAAGACCTGCTGGACCATCCCAAGCTTCCATATGCTTAGAGTTAAATTCATAGAATGCACGTAGATCAGCATCTAAAGTTTCAACATTCTGCCATGCTGGTGGAACCAACATACGAAGTGCACGGAATAAGTCCATTCCGCCACCAACAAGAATTTCAAGCATATTGTCTAGGCTTGATGAATCCGAACCAGTACGGTTTACAATCGGATTTAACTCAGTTAAACCTGGCAGTAATGGATTTTCAAACTTTGGCGTACGAGCCAGTGCCCAGTTACGGTTTGCTGTAATGGTGTTAATTTCACCATTATGCGCAAGATAACGGAATGGCTGAGCCAATGGCCAACGTGGCAAAGTATTGGTTGAGAAACGCTGATGGAATACCACAATATGCGATTTTAGACGTTCATCAGCTAAGTCGGTATAGAAGTCAGCAATTGCTGCTGGCATCATTAAGCCTTTATATGTGATAACAGTTGTTGCAAGTGTGGTCACATAGAATAATGGGTCGTTTTGTAATTGTTGTTCTGCACGGCGACGAGCTAAAAATAACTTGCGGTTAAATTCAACTTCAGTCAAACCCATTGGGCAGTTCACTAAAATTTGTTCAAATGCTGGGAGTGATTGTAATGCAATTTCACCTAAAGCATCATTATTTGTTGGTACAACACGCCATGCCGCAACCGTTAAACCTTCTGCTGCAATTTCTTTATTTAAAATGTTCTTTGCATTTTGAGCTAAAGCAGGGTCAATATTCAAAAATACTGTGCCTGCAGCAAAAATCTCAGTTAGATTACTGCCTAGCTTCTGAGCTTCTTCACGGAAAAATTGTTTTGGCATTGCCAATAACAATCCGCAACCATCTCCCGTTTTACCATCCGCGGCAATACCACCACGGTGCGTCATGCAACTTAAACTGTGAATCGCAGTTTCGACCAGATGATGGCTTGATTCACCCTTCATATGGGCAATCAGACCAAAACCACAGTTATCCTTAAACTCATCAGGCTGATATAAGCCTTGAGCGGGAGCTACAGTATTAGGCGATGGCATGTGCATAGCGTACCCTTCTTTCAACATGGCTCTTTCGAGCAACAAACAATCAATTCATTTTCTGCGATATTGCCGATCAACTCATATAAAGTTCAATGCTTCGCAAAAACATTTTTCCTGGCGGATTTGCAATATACGCCTTTCTTTAAGAAGAAACAGCGTACTCAAGCATATAAAGTGTTTTCAGTTATTACACCTTCACCAATGTTTGTAAAGCACAAAAACTTTCCATTTCACTAAATTAATTGGGTGTTTAGTGTGAAAAAGTGCAATGAGCAGATAAATTAGCACCACAAGGAAGCAAAAAACATACCAATTAATTGAAAATTTACTAAATCATTAAAAAAATTAAAATAACCTTAATTTATAATAGGCTAAAGCTATATCTTATCAGGTTTTTTTGCACCAAAATAAGTCATTTCGCCTTAAAAAAGCGCCAATAATGCTCAAAATTAGTGCAATACTAATTGAATGGATCTACCACATCGCGTTTAGAAGAATCTGAATTTTCTTTCAATTTTTCAGGGTTTTGTGTTGAAGATTGGCTTTGTTTGACGTTTACCACGTTACCTTGAGCATCACGCTGTGTGACTGTTGTCTGAGTTGCTATTGCAGGATCAACTGCTGGCTTTTCTGAACTAACACCCAAACTGCCTTGTGAAACCACCGCCCCTGCAGCCAACAAACTCTCGTCCACTTTAGGTAGCGCTGCGGGTTTTAACTGAATATCATAAAGCTGATTTGTCGCTGTTTTTAATTCATCAAACCCTAAATCATTCACAAACTCTGCATATTTTGATAATTGCTGGGCTTTAGGTTGCACGGATTGCGGAAGTACCAAATTCAATTGAGCAAACTGACGATTTGCTTCCTCCATATTCGGTGACATACCATAAGCAAGAACATATTGTTCTGCCTGATCCTCCCCAGTTAAGCGGAAATAAATAAACTTTTTCCGATCTAATCGAGTCAACAAAAAATTTTTAACAATTGCTTCATCTGAACTACGAAAAATTTCCATCGTCCATTTTTGCTGATTTTCTTTAATAAATTTAGTGCCACGAAATTCTGGTGCATGCTCATTAGAAACAACAACTCTGGTTGTTAAATCTAGCGGCTTCACCTCATTAGAAAAGGCACCTAGATGAGCAGTTGCAGTCACTTTTTCAGGTTGAATTTGAACTTCAGTTTTAGCTGGTTGATCTACCTCAACCAAAGCATCTCCATCAGTAATTCCCCAAAAGACCAATGCAGCAATCAAGCATACAATTGCAAGCGTGAGCCAGCTGTATTGTTGAATATTTTGCCAGATTGATCTAGAAATAAGCATATTTTTCTCAATATATTGATTATGAAGATTGGTTCGCAAGAATCGTTTGCTTCATTAAATCCACATCAAAATCTTTGGTAATGATGGCCTGGCCTAACTTTTTAAGTAAAACCAAACGTAATTGGCCATTGAGTACTTTTTTATCATGCGACATATAAGCCAAAAATTCGTCGAGTGGAATCTGTGGACATGATATCGGTAAATGGGCACGTAGAATAATTCTTTTTGTACGCTCAACATCTTCAGCAGATATCCAACCTAGACGGTGTGACAAATCTGCCGCCATGACCATACCTGTTGCAACCGCTTCACCATGTAACCATACCCCATAACCTAGATAGGATTCGATTGCATGCCCAAAGGTATGCCCTAAATTTAGAAGTGCACGCTCACCCTGCTCTTTTTCATCATTAGCCACAATTCTAGCTTTATGTGCGCATGAGCGATAAACTGCTTCTGCGAGTAAATTCGCATCACGTGCAACAAGCGCATCCATGTTCTGTTCTAACCATACTAGAAAATCCACATCGCCTAGTAATGCATATTTAATCACTTCAGCCAAACCAGCAGAAAGTTCACGGTCTGGTAAAGTATCAAGCTGTGCCATATCCGCTAATACAACTTGAGGTTGCTGAAACGCACCCAACATGTTTTTACCTAAAGGATGATTGATTCCTGTCTTCCCACCCACACTTGAATCAACTTGAGATAATAATGTAGTTGGTACTTGAATAAAATTCACTCCGCGCTGGAAACAAGCTGATGCAAAACCAGCCATATCACCAATGACTCCACCACCTAATGCAAGCACTGTGCAATCACGATTAAAACCTGACTCCAAAAGCGCATCAAAAATTAAATTCAAATGTTCAATGTCTTTAAATTGCTCACCGTCAGGTAAAATACATTGTGCAATCTGTTTATCTAACTGGCGCAATCCATCAACATAATGTTGCAAATATAATGGTGCGACGGTTGTATTGGAAACCAACATCACTTGTCGACCATGAATATATGGCGCTAGCAAATCTCTGGGATTTAAATTACTTCCAATAAAAATAGGATAGCGACGATCACCCAATTCAACATGTAGTGTTTGCATAAAATTAGACCAACAAGAAAATTACTAAATTTGTTTAGATAAAATAAGCTGTAGAATTTTTTGCGCTAAATCTCGCGCCGCACCCTGATTTGTTTCAACAATAAAATGCGCAACCTCACGATAAAGTGGATCTCGCACAGTTAACAAATCTCTTAATTTCTTTTCTGGGTTTTCTACTTGCAACAATGGACGATTCTTATCGCGATGAGTTCGCTGTAGCTGAAGCTCTACAGGAGTATATAGATAAACAACGATACCTCGCTGTTTTAAAAATTTTCGATTTTCCGATTGTGTTACCGCACCACCACCAGTCGCCAAAACAAGGGCAGAACGTGCAGTTAGGTCATTTAACACATTAGTTTCACGTGCTCGAAAACCAGATTCACCCTCTTTTTCAAAAATCCAAGGGATTGTAGCACCTGTTTTACGCTCAATTTCATGATCACTATCAATGAATTCACGCCCCAACAATTCTGCTAAATGTCGACCAACTGTTGTTTTCCCTGCCCCCATTGGCCCTACCAAATAAATATTTGGTAGGGTTTCAAACGCTTTGCCCTGCAACGCGCCACCTATATTAATTGCGATTATTCAAAATATATTAATGATTTCTCGTCAAAGTGTCATTAACAATTCTCGGTGTCACAAAAATAAGTAGTTCACGTTTCTTATCTGTTTTTGAATCACGACGGAATAATTTCCCAACATAGGGTAAATCTCCCAAGAAAGGCACTTTGGTCTGATTAGTAAGGTTTTCCTGTTCAAAAATTCCGCCTAATACTACAGTTTCACCATTATCAACCAATACATTGGTATCAATTGAATTTTTATTAATTGTTAATTGACCTGTAGGTGTTGGTGAGCTTGGTGCATCTTTAGTGATACTTAATTTCATCATCACTTTACCATCTGGCGTAATACTAGGCGTTACATCCAAACTTAATGTCGCATCGATAAACTCAGTTTTAGGCACTGCATTTGCACCACTACCACTTGAAGAAGCATATGGAATTTTTGTACCTGATTCTATTTTTGCTGATTGCTTATCCGCAGTCATTACTTTTGGTGTTGAAATTACTTCACCATAACCATCAGCCTGTACCGCAGAAAGCTCCAGATCCAACATAAAGTCAGACAAACTAATTAAGCCAAAAGCAATTCGGCTAGCACCTGGCGTTACCGCTCCCAAATCCACATTCAAATTATCTGGACGTTCAATTTCATATTTCCATCCCCCTGTATCACTATCTTTAGTAGGCTTTCTTAAGTTCCATAAAGTAGTATCACTACCACCTACTAACAAATCATTATTACTAGTAATACCTTGCGATAGAATCCCCCATTTAACACCCATTTCTTTCGTAAAATCGGTACTTGCACTTACAATACGCGCCTCTATCATAACTTGTTTTACTGACACATCTAACAAATCAATCAATTTTCGAATTTTGTCAATATTAAGTGCAGTATCATTAATGATTAAAGTATTTGTACGAGTATCTGCCACAGCACTGCCACGAGAACTTAATAGACTTTCTAAAGCTAATGAGTCAGAGTTAGCTGTTCTATTTGATGTTCCACCTTTACCATCACGAGATTCTTCAATTAATTTGAGTACATCTGCAGCTTTTGCATAACTCAATTTAATATATTCTGTTTGTATTGGAGAAAGCTTAATACTTTGTGCAATAGCTTTTGCCTCCTCTTCTTCAGATTTTATTAATTCTGAGACTGGGGCAATCCACATTACATTGCCATTACGACGTTTATCTAAATTCTTGGTCTTAAGAACAATATCTAAAGCTTGATCCCAAGGCACATCTTTCAACCGCAGCGTAATATTACCTTGTACGGTATCAGCTGCCACCATATTTATACTGGTAAAATCAGCCAACAGCTGCAGAACTCGACGCACCTCAATATCTTGAAAATCTAATGAAATTTTATTCCCAGTATAGACTTGGGCTTTAGCTTTCGGAGAAGATTTATCTTCTGGGCGCTTAAGACTAATCGTTAATTTATTTTCCGCTTGGTAAGCCATGTATTCATAACTACCAGCAGACTGAATGGTGATCACACCATTTCCTTTATCATTATAAGCATCTACACTTGCGACAGGTGTAGCAAAATCGTTGGTATTTAAACGACGAGCTAAATGCGTTGGAATTTTGTTCCCCATTGTTCGCACCACAATCTTACTACCTTGCTGCTGTACATCGACAGGTGTGTTATTTCCCAACAGGTCAATAACAACCAACCCCTCGCCATCCTTACCGCGCTGGAAACCAATATTTGATACACCTTGCTGTGGTTGTCTGACAACCGTAGCATTACGAACAGCGTTTACTGGTTGAACTGCATTTATTTTAAGAATAAACGTGTTCCCTTCAACACGTGTCGTAAATGCTCCTGCTTCCTTTAAATTAATAACTAGACGTGAACGCTGATCATCAGCTGCAACATCAATTGTTGATGCTTCATTAGTTGATACTGGTATTGATGCCTGTTTCAAATTTTGTTGCGTTTTATCAAAATCTAAAATCAATCGAGAAGGTTTTTCCAATTGATATGCCTGCGGTTGTGGAGGCAATCCATTAAACATCACACGAATTTCTGTACCTTGATCAGCCAAACTCATTGGAACAATATTCGTCATACTCACTTGTGCAGATGCAGCTTGCATAATTGCAATAGCCACTACACCCATTGAAAATTGACGGAATGCATGATTCATGGTCTTGACTTCCCCAAATAAAGAACTTTTTAACTGCTTTTTCATTGTTATTCCCTTAATCTCACGATACCGGACCAATTAAAACGAGCGTACGCGGTCTCTCAACATAACCTTCTCGCCCATCTGGCACAATTTCTATTAAATCAATTTGTGTAGGGCTAATTTTAACTACACGTCCTTGATTCATCCCCAAATAGCTACCAATCTGTATACGCTCAATTTGTTTATCTGGCGTTTGGATTAAAGCAATTGTTTCATTCATTTTACCTCGCATACTTCCTTTCATGTTTAATGCTTCTAAAGCATAACTTTCTAAAGGTTGAGGTTGACGATTCAAATTAGGATAAACCCGCTTCCCGGCCATAATTTTTAATTCCGCAGCTAGCGAACTCGGCATAAATGGACTCTTCAACTGATGAGCCGAATAATTAAATAATGGTACAGGGGTGAATACTGGAGCTGGCTCAATTGGTAATGGCTGTTGATTTCGTATGTCTGCCATTTGTTGATTTACAGCATCGATACGAGAGTCACAAGCTGTTAAACTAATAACTATTAATAAGGAAAATAATATTTTGTAGTTATTCATTAGCGCTGACCTCCTTGAGCAGGTGCAGGTGCACTTGTAGCGGATTGAACATCAACTTGCTCATCAGAACTAATATATCGATATGTTTTAGCGTTGATTGAATAATTAATTACAGGAATATCAGATTTCCTCTGAGAATCTTCCTTCGCCTCAACAACAAAATCATGCAATGTCACAATCCTAGGTAACGCAGCAATCCCTGTTACAAAAGCACCAAACGCATGATAATCACCAGTTGCTTCAATACTAATTGGCTGTTCAATAAAAAACTCTTGCTTTACTTCATTTTCTAAGCGAATATTTTTAAACTTTAATCCAGAGTTCACACCAGTTAAATTAATATCTTCAACTAAACTTGGAATTTCAGTTTCTTTCGGCAATTGCTCTAATTGTTGATTAAAATTTGCTTCCATTTCTTGTAGCTGAGCTTGGTATTGCTGCAAATTACGTAACTTAGAATCCTTTTCCCTAAACTCATTTAACAAACTTTGCTCTTGTGCTTGAGCATTTGCAATATCATCAAGTTGACCTCTAATTACGACAAAATATCCTAGAGCAATAACTGCTAGAAAAACAAAAATCCAACAGGTAATTTTTACAGAAAGTGGCCACCCTCCATAATTATTCATATCCAATGTATTAAATTGTTGAAAAAATTGCTCTAATGTCATTTTTTTCTTTTTCGAAGCAACAATCTCTTGATCAAATTCGTTTAAATCTTCTTGGCTCATTTCACCACCCCTGATCCTGATGCAACTGCTTCTAAAGTTGGGTCAGCCTCAGCTGTTGTGCCTATTTCTCCCAAATCAACAGTTACCACAAAACTTCCATAGTTTTCTTCAACTCGAGGAACTAAAGAGCTTACTGTTTTATCTTTTTTATCATCTGCCGCTAAAAAAGAATTCATAAAAGCATTACGATACCAAGGTGAACCTTCTAGATTTCTCAAAAGCTCAGCAACGGTATTTGGACTTTCTGCTTTACCCTCAATGGTAAATTTATCACCTGTACGGGTAAATTTTGTCAAATACATTGTAGGTGGTGTTACTCGCACTAGCTCATCAACTAAACGCACTGTAATAGGACGCTGCCCCTGTAAGCCTTGAATCAACTTCATACGCTCAATAATTGCATTACGTCGTTCTTGCAAACCATCTAATGACTTAAGTTGAGTATCTAAATTCTGATTAGTACTTACAATTAACTGATTTGCCTGTTCCTGATCATTCAACTTATGGTCAAAGTACATCCAGCCAGAAAAAACTGATACTACGCCTAATGCTGCTACCCCAGCACAAAATGCAACGAACTGTTTCTTTTTTTGTTCTCTTAGCTCATCACGCCAAGGGAGTAAGTTAATCTTTGCCATTAATCAAAACTCCTCAATGCTAAACCACATGCAACCATCAATGAGGAAGCATCATTTTCAATTTTTTTAATATCAATTTGCGGAGAAAAGCCCATTTGTAAGAATGGATTGGCAATGGTGACGCGATAACCTAGTTTTTGTTGTAACAACTTGGCTAAACCAGGAATATTGGCATTACCACCTGCCAATAAAATATGATCAATCTCATTGAATTGTGATGATGAAAAGAAAAATTGAAGTGAACGAGCCGCTTGTTGAACTACAGCATCTAAAAAGGGTTCGAGCACTTCAGTATCATAGTCGTCAGGCAGTGTTCTTTCTTTTTTCGCACGCCCAGCCTCTTCAAAAGACAAACCATAACGGCTCTGAACATCTTGGGTTAGCTGTCGACCACCAAATACCTGTTCACGTGTATAGATAATTTTACCTTTCTGCATGACAGATAAGGTGGTCATAGTATGACCAATATCTAAAATACCAACTGTGTTTGCACCTATTGGCAAAGTATCTGCGAATACACTGAAAGCACGTTCCATGGCATAACTTTCAACATCAGCAATTTTTGCAGATAAATTAGCCAGCTCAAGAACTTCTACACGTGTGTCAACATTTTCTGTACGCGTTGCCACTAACAATACATTTACACGATTTGGGTTTGCTAATTTGTCAGATAAGACTTCAAAATCTAGACTTACTTCATCTAGTGGGAACGGAATGTATTGCTCAGCATCCATACGAATTTGAACTTCTCGTTCATCGGCTGTCATATCTGCATCCATTTCAATGATTTTATTAATCACCATTGAAGTTGGCACAGCTATAGCTACATTCGTCGTATGCGGATTCGCAAGGTTAACGACTCGTTCAAGCGCGTCACCAACTGCTTCTGGATTGATGATGCTTTTTTCTACGACACTGTTTTCAGGCAGTGGCATCACAGCATAGCTTTCAACCCAATATCTACCGTTCTTTACAGAGAGCTCCAATAACTTAACAGTTGTCGAACTAATATCGACACCCACTAACCCCTTATTTGGTTTACGATATAACCTGAGCACAGTACATTCCTATTTATTTTTTTATCCCCAAAAATACAACTCACTAATTTGTTTTGGTCTTTAATTGATACGGATACAATATCTCATCTAACAATCCGTAAGGCTAAAGGATATACTGACCATAATTAGTTTGCCATTCGCTCTTATTAAAACTTACTTATTATGAAAAAGCTATCCAGTTCTGGTATTGTTCGTCCATTTTTTTTGATGCTTATTATTATATTAGTCTCACTTCCAATGGGATTTTATGGCATGTATCTCTATCTAGCACCCTCTTTGCCTGATATGAGTTCATTAAAAAAGGCACCTTTACTAAAACCATTGCAAGTTTACACGGCAGATAATAAGTTAATTGCAGAATATGGCGGAAAACTTTCCATTCCAGTGAAATACGAACAGATTCCACCAGCGTTTATTCATGCATTTCTAGCAGCAGAAGATTCGTCATTTTTTGAACATAATGGGATTAGTTTTAAGGGCTTGGGGCGAGCACTAACAGAATCTATTACAGGGTCAGATGTACAAACTGGTGGTTCAACCATTACCATGCAGGTGGCAAAAAACTATTATTTGAGTCCAGAACGAACACTTAAACGCAAACTAACTGAAGTTTTTCTCGCTCGCAAAATCGAGCAAAATCTCACCAAACAAGAAATTCTAAGCTCATACGTCAATAAGATCTTCTTAGGCAAAAATGCTTACGGAATTGCTGCAGCTGCACAAATCTATTACAACAAAAATATTAATCAACTTACCATTGCGCAAATGGCAATGATTGCAGGATTACCGAAAGCACCATCAAAATACAACCCTGTCGTCAATCCTGAACGCGCGCTTGAACGCCGGAATTGGATTTTAGGGCGTATGCTACAACTTGGCTATATTAATCAGAGTGAATATCAAAAAGCTGTTGCTGAGCCAATCAACCTGAATATGATTGATCGCTCTGTCAGTAATGTTTTCCCGTACGTTGGCGAAATGGTTCGTTCAGAATTGGTTGAAAACTTTGGCGAGCAAGCAATTGATTCAGGATATAAGGTATATACGACGATTGATAGTAACCGTCAACGTTACGCTGAAGAATCAATTCAAGACGGTTTAGAAGCATATGATCGCCGCCATGGTTGGCGTGGACCAGAAGCACATGACAAACCTCTTAACCAGTTTGTCCCATATGCAAATACCTATCCAGCACAAGTCATAAAAGTGAATAACAATTCTTTTGATGCTTTGATGCAAGATGGCTCAACAGTTACGGTAAATTGGGCAGGAATGTCATGGGTTCGCCCTTATCGGAATGCGAACAGTGTAGGCGGCGCTATGTCCAATGCTTCACAAATCGTTAAAGTGAAAGATATTATTCGATTACGCCCCAATGAAAACAAAACCGTTTGGTCTTTAGTACAGGTTCCTAAAGTTCAAGGTCAATTGATTGCATTGAATCCAAATGATGGCTCCATAGAAGCTGTTGTTGGCGGCTATAGTTTTTATCAATCTAAGTTTAACCGTGCGTTACAAGGGTGGAGACAACCAGGTTCAACTATTAAACCATTTGTTTATGCATTGGCACTTGAACGTGGTATGACACCTTATAGCATGGTGAACGATAGCCCCATCAGTATTGGTAAATGGTCTCCAAAAAACTCCGATGGACGTTACTTAGGCATGATTCCTTTACGTCGTGCATTATATTTGTCAAGGAATACGGTTTCTGTCCGTTTATTACAAACTGTGGGAATTGAACGCACACGCCAACTATTTATGGATTTTGGATTACAAGAAGATCAAATTCCTCGTAACTACACAATCGCATTAGGAACACCTCAAGTACTCCCTGTGCAAATGGCTACAGGCTATGCCACTTTTGCAAATGGCGGTTATCGCATTCAGCCCCATTTTATTAAACGAATAGAAGATGCATCAGGCAAAGTAATTTATGAAGCAAATCCAGAATATGCTTGTATCCCTTGTATTAGTGATCCAAATGCCTATGCAACAGCTGATGCTATTCAAGAGCAAGATGCTGTAAATGAAATCACCAATGAAACTTTAGATGATGTATCTGCCGGATCTAAAACTGTTACATCTAACTCTCAAACAGCCGCAACGACAAATGGTAATTATCGCCAAGCGCAACGCATTTTAAAATCTAGCTCAGCTTATGATATGGCTAATATTTTACGCGATGTGATTCAGCATGGTACGGGACGAGCAGCACTTAAAATCGGTCGTGACGATTTAGGTGGAAAAACAGGAACAACCAATGATGCCAAAGATGCATGGTTTGCAGGGTTTAATGGAAAATTAGTTGCAATCGCTTGGGTTGGTTTTGATCAACCTCGAACACTCGGTCGACGTGAATATGGCGGAGTTGCTGCTTTACCAATTTGGACGAATTTCATGGCGAATTCGCTTAAAGATACGCCATCAGCGTGGGTACATTTCGATAAAGACGCGAAAGATCCAATTTCATTCGACAAATTACAACTGGAGAAAAATGAAGGGCAAAAAGAATATCGTGCTTCCCCACCGTTGGCACGCCCACTTTATCGCCCTGCTCCAGTTGCACCAACTCGCTCCGCGCAAACTGACTTCTCAGATTTACCAGATACAGCACCATCTGATGAAGAGCAAATTATTGTTCCAACGAAAAAACAGCCACCAACGATGGAAACAGCATCACCCCAAAAAGAACATGATGGTATTGAAAATTTAATTAATAATATTCAATAAGTAAATTTAAAAGAAGCCATCAAATTGATGGCTTCTTTCTTTTTTGGAATACATAAATTTGAAAAGCGGCTGTCACTAAGAAATGCTGTTCTTGTTCTAAAATCATTCTTCGTTCAGGATTCGCTTTATAAGCATAAGGTGTCATAGCAATCAAATTTTTTAGCGCTTGTTGATCTAACTCGATTGCACTCTCGACAAGCTGTTGTTGCTGCAATTCAAATTGATCATCTAGCTGTTCTAAAAATTTTTCTGGTTCGTGTAAATTTACTTGCTCAAATAAAGCTTCACGCAACCTATAGAGATGTCGAGGTGCAGGTGTCACCACAATCAGATGACCATTCCCTTGAAGAACACGTGTGATCTCTTCTTGTGGAATTGGACTAAATAAACTAGTACATACGTCGATTGAATGATCCTGTACGGGCAATGTTGCACCCGTCCCAACAACCCAAGTGACTTTGGAGTTGAGTTTTGCAGCTCGTTGTACAGCTGTTTTAGCAATATCCACACCTATACAGTGTTGAGTATGCGCTTGCATCGCACTGGTGTAATAACCTTCACCACAACCAATATCTAAAATAGTTTTCGGCCTGAGCCGCTGCAACAGTTCAACAATCGCCTGCTGTAACGGCTGATAAGCACCTGTTTGCAAAAATTCACGACGAGCCAATACCGACTCTGCAGTATCCCCTGGTGTCTTACTATGCTTATGCTGTACCACATGCAGATTGACATAACCTTGTTTGGCGACATCATAATGATGGCCTTTTTCACAACGCCAAGAACGGTCAACCAAATTCAATGATTGGCGACAAACAGGACACATCAATAAATTCATCTATTTTCTCCAAACATAAAAAAAGCTGGTGATCACCAGCTTCTTTTTGAATCATGGTTTAACGCAACTTTAAGGTCATTAAGCCTAACACAACAAGGAAAATGGTAATAATCCAAAAACGAATAACAACCTGTGTTTCCTTCCAACCTTGTTTTTCATAATGATGGTGTAAAGGTGCCATCAAGAAAACGCGCTTATTCCGCATTCGCAATGAACCAATTTGTAAAAATACAGAAACGGCTTCCATTACGAATACACCACCCATAATCGCAAAAACGATTTCTTGGCGGACCATAACAGCAATTGTACCTAGCATCGCACCAAGTGCCAAAGCCCCGACATCACCCATGAATACTTGAGCAGGATGCGCATTATACCAAAGGAAAGCCAAACCTGCGCCAACCATGGCTGAACACACCACCACCAGTTCAGAGGTATATTTTACATAGGAAATATGCAAATAATTGGCAAACCGAATATCACCTGATAAATAGGCAAATACACCCAAACCTGCTGCAACCATGACAATTGGCATAATTGCCAATCCATCCAATCCATCCGTCAGATTGACTGCATTTGACGCCCCATTAATCACTAAATAAGTGAAAACAATAAATGCTAAACCAAACGGCACCGCTGAAAGTGGAATGGAGAGATTCTTAAAGAATGGAATCAGCAAATCTAGCATATTTGCAGTATTCATTGGATTATCTTGCTGTTTTGCAATTAGATATAAAGCAATACCAGCACCTAATGATGCCACAGAAGTCCAAAAGAATTTTTTACGTGCAGGTAAACCAGCATTATCTTTATAACGAACTTTAATCCAGTCATCTGCCCAACCAACAGCACCAAAGACCACCATAACACCCAATACAATCCAAACATAAGGGTTTGATAAATCAGCCCATAATAAGGTACTAATACCAATTGAGAGCAGAATTAAGATCCCACCCATCGTTGGTGTTCCCATCTTCTTCGCATGATTTTCAGGAGCAAATGAGCTTACTGCCTGACCATATTTTAAGGCTTGTAATTTACGGATCATCACAGGCCCCAAAGCCAAGCCAATGGTCAAAGCAGTTAATACACTCAACAAAGAGCGTAATGTTAAATAACGAACCACTTGGAAAGAGCTGTTATAGCCTGCCAATTGTTCAAATAACCATAACAACATTTAAATCTTCTCCATCAAGTCAGCCATCAACGTTTCCATATGGGTATAGCGAGAACCTTTAAATAGGAAACTCATGTGCTGGGGTTGATGTGTCTCTACTAAACTCATTAAAAATGACAAAGCTTGCCCCTGATTCAGAAAAGCTTGTAATTTTTTACCGTATTGTGTGCTTCTTGCACCTTCTTGAGTGGCAGGTGAGAATTCACCCACTGCAACTACAAAATGAATACCTTGCATCGAAACCAAATCTCGGCCCAACAAATAATGTTGTTGCGCTGCTGTACTTCCAAGCTCACCAATATCCCCGATTACCATCACTTTAATGCCCGTTTGTTGAGCAAGAACTTCTGCTGCTGCACGCATTGAAGTTGGATTGGCATTATAAGTATCATCAATGAATAAGTGATTTTGGTGTTGAATAAAATTCAGACGCCCTTTGGCACCCTGTGCTTGTTCTAAGCCTTGTACAACATCATCAAGCGCAATCCCAATTGCCAAGGCAAATGCTGTTGCAGCAGTTGCATTTTGCACATTATGAGCACCTGCAAACGGTAGATCTACTGTACGGATACCCTGTGGAGTATGTAAATTGAATTTTGCTGATTGAGGATGTAATTCAACCTCTGTCGCAAACACATCGCCACCATCACCAAAACTCAACATTAAATGAGCTTGAGCATTTTCACGAATAGTCGCTGTAAAATCATCATCAGCGGGAACAACCGATATTCCGTCAGGCAAAATATGCGAATAGATTTCTGATTTGGCGCGACAAATGCCCTCACGGCCACCAAATTCACCCAAATGCGCTGTACCAATATTCAAAATCCCCGCCACATGTGGCTGCACCAGATTCGAGGTGTAATCAATTTCACCTTGGTGACTGGCACCCAACTCCATCACCGCATATTGATGCTCCTGACGCAGTTCCAGCAACATCATCGGCACACCCAAATCATTATTCAGGTTGCCACGCGTGATCAAGGTTGGTGCTAAACGGGATAAAATACTACCCAACATTTCTTTCGTGGTGGTTTTACCACTACTGCCTGTTAAAGCAATCACTTTCAACTGTGGATTTTGCTGACGGCGATACGCTCCAAGATGCCCTAAAGCCAAACGTGTATCTTTAACGACGAGTTGTGCAATATCTGCATCAATTGGGCGCTCTACGATGGCAATCTCACAACCTTGCGTCGCCACTTGTGCTACAAAATTATGAGCATCAAAGCGCTCACCTTTTAAAGCAAGAAAAACATCTCCAGCTTCAGCATGACGAGAGTCAGTCAAAATACGTTTAATTTCGCTTTGTGGAATCTTATAATTATGCCATTCACCTTGAGTCGCTTGTTGTAATTGCTCTGCTGTCCAAGGTTCTAGTGGAACGGTGCTGGTTGTTGAAGTATGCATACGCTTTATTTACCTTTTAACCTTAGTGTGCAGGATAAGCTGAATCTACAGAATGTGGCTGAGCATTAATCGCAGACTGCACCTCGACCACATCATCAAACCAGTGACGAACTCCATCTACTTCCTGATAGTTTTCATGACCTTTACCAGCAATCACGACAATATCTCCAGCTTGAGCTTGAGCGACCACAAATTTAATCGCTTCGCGGCGATCTTGAATTTCATGTACGCTGTGTTCTGTAAAATCAATTCCCTGCTTCATATCAGCAAAAATCTGTTCAGGGTTTTCAGTTCGTGGATTATCCGAGGTGAGAACTACAGGATTAGCATGATCAAGCGCAGCCTGAGTCATTAAAGGACGCTTACCGCGATCGCGATCACCACCGCAGCCAAATACCGCCCATAATTGTCCAGTGACATGACGTTTCAACGTGGTTAACACCTGAATCAATGCATCAGGTGTATGTGCATAATCAACGACAAATAGACGATCCGCATCTTGAATGACTTGCATGCGTCCTGGGGCACCCTTAAGTTGCGGAACGAACTGCACTAAATCTGCAAGCGAAAAACCAGCATATTCTGCTGCAATCAAGCTTGCTAATAAATTTTCTACATTAAAATGCCCAAGCAAAGGGCTTTGCACAGCAAATGTACCTGTTGGACTAATCAATGTAAAACTTGCACCACTCAAGCGATATTGCAAATGATCAATATAATAATCCGCAGAAGTTTGAGTCAAAGAATAAGTCAAAACTTTCGGTTTTGATGGATTCTCTTTCGCAGCAGCCAGCATCACGTTTGCATGTGCATCGTCGATGTTAATCACAACGACTTTTAATGTAGTAAATTTAAATAATAGCGCCTTAGCTTCTGCATAAGCCTCTAAAGTACCGTGATAATCCAAATGATCACGACTTAAATTACTATAAACTGCTATCTCAAGATCGCAACCATTCAGACGACCTTGTTCCAGACCATGCGAACTCGCCTCAAGTGCAACAAAATTAGCCCCTTGTTTAGCGTAATCATGCAATGCCTGCTGTAATTGCAGCGCATCTAAAGTGGTGTGGGTTGAGGGGGTCAAGTTTGGCAAGATACCATTGCCTGTTGTCCCCATCACTGCGCAGCCTTGCCCTTGCGAACTAATTAACTCTGCAATTAAGCGTGAAATCGTGGTTTTACCATTGGTACCTGTGACTGCAATACCACGTAATAACTCTACAGGATCGACCGCTTGTAAATATTGCTGCTGCCATTCACCCATAAGAAAACGTACTTCAGGGCAAACCCATTCGTTCGCAAGCCCCAAACTTGTTTCACTAATGACCGCCAATGCCCCTGCATTCAGCGCATTTTGTGCAAATTGACGGGTTTTTTCAGGTTGGCTATAACTACTTAAAGCAATAAAAATCTGCCCAACTTCAATCTTACGGCTGTCTAGACAAAAGCCTTGAAAAGGCTGAGTGAACCAAGCCGCATCGATATGAATCGGATATATCTGCTGAAAACTAATCGACATAATCTACCTACGGATTGGATTTTATAGAGGTATCAAGTGGTTTATCTAAAGGTACATTCAGTAATCGTAGCGATTCTTGCATAATTCTCGCAAAAACAGGCGCTGCAACGAGACCACCATAATAACGACCTTGAGGATTTTCAACGACGACAATCATCGCCAGACGAGGATCACTCACTGGAGCAACCCCAGCAAATAAGGCACGATATTCATTACTCGAATAACCTTTACGGTCAGCTCGTAATTTATGTGCCGTACCTGTTTTACCACCCACACGATAACCAGGAATATTGGCCTGTGTAGCTGTACCACCAGGCATAGTAACCTGCTCAAGCATCAATAGCACTTGATCTGCAATCTTAGGATCAAGAACTTGCTTACCTTGGGGTGCTTGATCTAATTTTCTTAGACTTAATGGCATTTCCACACCATGGTTTGCGAGCATCGCATAACCTTGTGCAACTTGGAGAATGGTTGCGTTTAAGCCATAACCATACGCCATCGTACCCAACTGAGAGGGGTTCAACTTATCACCCGAATACAACAGCCCTGCGCTCTCGCCTGGGAATTTCACATCAGAACGATGCCCAAAACCGACACGACGGAAGAATGATGGAATCGCATCTTTAGGTAACGATAACGCGAGTTTGGCTGAACCCACGTTAGATGATTTAACAATAATACCTGTCAGAGTTAATGCACCATAGTTGTGTGTATCACGAATGGTATGCCATCCCAACTTCATTGAACCTGGTGAGGTATTCACGATTGTGTTTGGCGTGTATTTGCCACTTTCTAAGGCAGCTGCAACAGTAAATGGTTTCATCGTCGAACCTGGTTCGAACATATCGATTGCACCACGGTTACGCATTGCATCTTTGTTGGCTAAACCATTTTTATCATTTGGGTTATATGACGGCCAACTGGTCATTGCTAAAATTTCACCAGTTTTTACATCTACAGCAATAGCGGTTGCCGAACGAGCATTATTTGCAACACCAGCAGCGGTCAATTCACGATACATAATATATTGCAAACGTGAGTCGATACTGAGCGTGACATTTTCACCTGACTCGACTTCTTTAATCACTTCTGAGACTTTAAGACGATTACCTTTTTTATCCCGAATAATTTTTTGTTCACCATCGACGCCTGACAACTGTTTATTCAGTTGCATCTCTAAACCTTCAACCCCAACACCTTCACTATTGGTTAAACCAATAATTTGTGCATTCGGCTGTGGTTGCGGATAGTAACGCTTATACGTCTTTTCAGCATAAACCCCTTGAAAGTTTCGCTTGGTAATGAGGTCAGCTTGCTGCGGTGGAATTTCTTTTTGTAGTACCAAATAACGTGAGCGTGGACGAGCTTCCATTTGCTTTTTGAGATCAGCACGGTCTACACCAACCGCATCTGCCAACTCATCTAAATTCAAGTTTTTATCAGGTAATTGACGTTTTAATTTTCGGTTATGTGGATCTTTTTTTAATTCGGCTGTGATTTCATCAAATTGCTGTTTCGTTTCCCAATAATCTCTTGGGTCAATCACAATTTTCATGATCGGTGTACTAATCGCTAAAGGCACTCCGTGGCGATCACTAATCACACCACGCATTGCTTCTAGGCGTTCCGTACGCAAAATATTGGCATTTGCTTTATTTTGTAAAAAGTCTTTATTGACCACTTGCACATAAAATGCACGTGCAATCAATACAATAAAGCACAGTAACACCGTGCCCCAAAGCAAATAAAATCGCCACATGTCTAAAGCAAGTGTCGGTCTTTCAGAAATAGACTGCTGTTTTTTTCGTATTGGTTTACTTCGCTTATCTGCCATACAGCATGCCTTATTTGTCTTGCTTTGAAGTCATAGGTAAAGAAATCACAACCGTTTGTGCTGCGGGTGGTGAAAACATCCGCAATTGTGTAACAGCACGAGAGCCAATCTGCGCAGTTGCACCAAACGTTTGTTGTTCAATCAGCAAGCGCCCCCATTCTGCATTCAGATCGTCTCTTTCACGCATATAAGCACTTAAATCACGATAATCATGACGATATTCAAACACTTGAAAGACCACCATCATTGCGCTTGTGAATACCATCGCCATCAGCACAGCATACACTACAACTTTTTTCAGTCCTTTCTTGCTGCTAGATATGATCTCATCATCATTCTTTTTATTCATTATCTGCCTTTCTGCTCTAAACGCTCTGCTACACGTAACCATGCACTACGTGAACGAGGATTTGCTTTTACTTCTGCTTCACTCGCACGAATACGAGACACTTTCTTTAAACGTCGCGTATCAACCTGTGCTTGAGGCATTCCCCAACCATGATCTTCCGCTAAAGTTGATTCTTTTTGAATAAATTGTTTAATCAAACGATCTTCCAAAGAGTGGAAGCTAATCACAGCCAACTGTCCTTGTACTTTCAACAATTCTACAGCTTGCGGTAAAAACGTTTCAATATCATCAAGCTCTTTGTTAATTGCAATACGAATCGCTTGGAAAGTACGCGTTGCAGGATGTTTATGCTTTTCCCATTTTGGATGTGCAACCTTAACAATTTCTGCAAGTTGAGCAGTTGTCGTAATTTCACCTGCCAATTTAATCGCTTTGGCAATACGACGGCTATAACGCTCTTCGCCATATTGGAAAATAATATTGGCTAATTTTTCTTCTTCGATTTCAAGTAACCATTCCGCTGCCGTTAAACCTTGAGAATTATCCATACGCATGTCTAGTGGGCCATCTTGCATAAAGCTAAACCCACGTTCTGCTTGGTCAAGTTGTGGTGAAGACACACCCAAATCGGCCATAATGCCGTCAACTTCGGTAATACCAATATTTATTAATTCCGCCTGAATATCGGCAAAACTGGCATGAATAATTTTAAACCGCGAATCTTCTTGTTCTAATTGTGCGGCAACTTCAAGTGCCTGAGGATCTTTATCAAAGGCGTAAACACGCGCATTTTGATCCAATTTGGAAAGTAAGAGCTTGGTATGCCCTCCTCGACCAAACGTTGCATCGACAAAAATACCAGTATCGCGACCTGCCAATACGCCATCAACGGTTTCATGAAGTAAGACAGAAATATGCGACATAACAATAGGATCAATAGCTAAAAATGTAACTGCACATTATCACCTTGTTTTATCCCAGTACCAAACGACTTTTTGTAGAGAATTCTTAACTTTTCATAGATAAAACCGTTTTCTTATCATTTTTTATGCAACAAAAAAGCAAATACTCGGTGTATTTGCTTTCCCATATTCAATCACAAATTTTATATATAATTTATTTACCGTTTATCTGCATAAATTTGATCAAAAATCGCACCATTCACAAAGTGGGTTTTTTGCGCTTTTGCCCATCCACCAAATACATCGTTAATGCTGAATAGTTTGATCTTTGGAAATTGTTTCGCATATTTTGCTGCAACTTGCGGATTACGTGGACGGAAATAATGTTTTGCCGCAAGTTCCTGCCCTAAAGGTGAATAAAGAAAATTTAAATAACCGCGCGCTAAATTGCGATTACCATCTTTATCCACGGTTTTATCTACAATCGCAACTGAAGGCTCAGCCAAAATCGAAATTGATGGATATACAATATCGTATTTATCTTTACCTAAACCTTGGGTCGCCAATAAAGCTTCATTTTCCCATGACAGTAACACATCGCCTATACCTCGCTCAGCGAATGTAGTTAAAGAACCTCGCGCTCCCGAATCAAGTACCTTGACATTTTGGTATAACTTTTTCACTAAATCACGGGCTTTAGTCTCATTACCACCGGGTTGTTTCAACGCATAGCCCCATGCCGATAAATAAATCCAACGCGGTGCACCCCCTGTTTTCGGATTTGGGGTAATAATTTCGACACCCTCTTTGGTGAGATCATTCCAATCACGGATATTTTTCGGATTTCCTTTGCGGACAAGGAAGACAACCGTTGATGTATAAGGTGCAGAATTATTTTTAAATTGTTTTTGCCAATCTTTACGAATGAGACCTGCATTGGCAATTTCATCAATATCATTCGCCAAAGCCAATGTCACAACATCAGCCTGTAAACCATCAATTACCGATCTTGCCTGTTTGCCTGAACCACCATGCGATTGTTTAAAATCGACCTCTTGACCTGTACGCTGTTTCCAATATTGACCAAATGCTTGGTTATATTCTTGATAAAACTCTCGTGTTGGATCATAAGATACATTTAAGAACGTTGTAGCTGCCTGCGCTATGCTACTTAAACCCAAAGCAAGCAATGCTGCGGCGATCACTGTTTTCATTTATTATTCACTCATTTTCTGTATATCTGTGACCACTATATTTATTTAAAAATAATTTACAATCAAATAGTTATATCAATAATTTAGAAATTATTCTTTTTTTTATATATCGTGATATTAAGGATGTATTGCAGTTAAAATGCTAAGTGTTTATTCATGTTATTTTTATTTTGAGAAAAATTATCATTCTCCACTTTTTCTACACATTTGCTTGTTAGATTTGATTTGCAGATATTCTAGCCATCAGGCTTACAATACCCAAAATCATGTTTATTTATTATTTTTTGTAAAAAGTGTGACATGCTTATATTTTTTATTAAAATTTATGTTTGAATCGTATGATTAAAGCAATACTATAGTCATTTAGTTAGTCTTGTAGACTCGAAGTCATGAAGGGGATGTTACCGTGCAAGCATCAAAACTTAAAAAAACACTATGCTTAAGCTTATTTTTGGTGTTTTCTATTCAAGTTGGACATGCAGCCGCAATTAAAGAAAACAATAATATTAAAATGATAGACAAATCGTCTTCGTTAATTGTGAAAGCGCTTGATCAACAAAAACGTAATACAGCTATGTTGCCTTCAACAGATGACGAATTAAAAATGTTGAATACGATCCGTACAACGCCAACGCA
Source organism: Acinetobacter sp. SwsAc4 (assembly GCF_013391535.1). NCBI lineage: Bacteria > Pseudomonadati > Pseudomonadota > Gammaproteobacteria > Moraxellales > Moraxellaceae > Acinetobacter > Acinetobacter sp. SwsAc4. The sequence continues at coordinate 202,342 of NZ_JACAXC010000002.1, read as the reverse complement.
AACGTTCTTTGCAAGCCAACACGAACGTTTTTCACGCTTTGTTCAGACTATTTTTCAACCGCACACATCTTGATCTTTTAAATATGTAACGCTCTACATGTTTAAATAAGCCTAGTCATGCTGTGACTAGGCTTTTTCGTTATAATAGTTTCAATTTTAATTTAAGCTTCGATAATTTATGAAAGTTCGTACCCGTATTGCGCCTTCTCCTACAGGTTTCCCTCATGTAGGTACTGCTTATATTGCGTTATTTAATTTATGTTTTGCTAAACAGCACGGCGGTGAATTTATTTTACGTATTGAGGATACAGATCAACTCCGTTCAACACCTGAATCAGAAAAAATGATTTTAGATTCTTTACGTTGGTTAGGATTGAACTGGTCAGAAGGTCCAGATGTGGGCGGCCCTCATGCGCCGTATCGTCAATCGGAACGTATGGGGATTTACAAACAATATGCCTTAGATTTGGTTGAAAAAGGACATGCTTTCTATTGTTTCGCAACAGCAGAAGACCTAGACCAAATGCGTGCAGAGCAGCAAGCACGTGGTGAAACGCCAAAATATGATGGGCGTGGCTTAAAACTTTCACAAGAAGAAGTACAACAACGTCTTGCTGCGGGTGAACCACATGTCATTCGAATGAAAGTACCTGAAGATGGTATTTGTAAGATTAATGATTTGCTTCGTGGTGAAGTGGAGATTCCTTGGGCACAAGTTGACATGCAAGTGTTGCTAAAAACGGATGGTTTACCAACTTACCACCTTGCTAATGTCGTGGATGATCATTTGATGGAAATTACCCATGTATTACGTGGGGAAGAATGGCTGCCTTCAGCGCCTAAGCATCAGTTGCTTTACCAATATTTTGGTTGGGAAATGCCAACTTTATGTCATATGCCATTGTTACGTAATCCAGATAAATCAAAACTGTCTAAACGTAAGAACCCAACTTCTATTAACTATTATCGCGACATCGGTGTATTACCAGAAGCATTATTGAATTATTTAGGTCGCATGGGTTGGTCAATGCCTGATGAGCGTGAAGTATTCACGTTACAGGACATGGTTGAAAACTTTGATGTACAGCGTGTTTCATTGGGCGGCCCAATCTTTGATGTTGAAAAACTTAATTGGCTGAACGGTCAATGGATCAAAGGCTTAACATCGGGACAACTTCTAGATCGCCTATTAACATGGAAAAGTGACCGTCAAACACTTGAAGACATTGCGGCTGCGATTCAACCTCGTATCAATCTACTCTCAGAAGCTGTGAATTGGGCTGGTTTCTATTTCAATCACATGCCACAAATCAGTAAAGAACAGTTTGAAAGCAAAAAATTGACCGAAGAACAAGTTCGTCAAAGCTTACAATTTGCAATTTGGCGCTTAGAAAGTCAGTTTACGTGGAATAATGATACTGTCAGCCAAACACTGATGGATTTAGCCACTCAAATGGAAGTTAAACTTCGTGACTTTATGCCAGCATTCTTTATTGCGATTGCGGGTTCAACGAGTTCAACGCCTGTGATGCAATCTATGGTAACACTAGGTCCTGATTTGACTTTTGCACGTTTACGTCATGCCTTAGAAATCGTAGGTGGACCAAGCAAGAAAGAACTTAAAGTTTGGGAAAAATTAAACGAATCACTCAAACTGCCGAAAAATGATGCAAATAGTGAGAATTAATTCAGTTTAATCATTGACGTGTGAGCGCATTCGCCCTAATATTGCGCTCACACAGACTGGGGTCATAGCTCAGTTGGTAGAGCGCTACAATGGCATTGTAGAGGTCAGCAGTTCGATCCTGCTTGGCTCCACCAAACTTCAATTTGTGTTGCCTCAATAAGTCCCTATCGTCTAGAGGCCTAGGACATCGCCCTTTCACGGCGGTAACCGGGGTTCGAATCCCCGTAGGGACGCCATATTTTATGCAAAATAATTAAAATTATAATTTTCAACTAAACATTCATTCATTCAGATTGCACATTTCAAAATTTTACATAAAATACCCGCTTCTCCACGCTTGGACAAATTGTGGTATGCAATCTTCCAACTCAAATGCTACCTCTGAATCAAAAACATTAAAACGTGCAATGAGCACCCGTCACCTAGTGATGCTTTCATTGGGCGGTGCAATTGGTACAGGTTTATTTTTAGGTTCTGGCGAGGTCATCGCTCAAACAGGTCCTATCGGCGCAATTATTGCCTACTTTTTAGGTGGTTTAATTGCCTATATGGTCATGCTCTGTTTAGGTGAGCTCGCAGTACATATGCCTGTGGCTGGATCTTTTGGCGCATACGCTCAAAAATATATTGGCCCAGGAACGGGTTATATGATTTCTTGGCTGTATTGGCTGACATGGACCGCAACGCTTGGTACAGAATTTACTGCCGCAGCCTTACTCATGCAAGAATGGTTCCCTCATATTTCAATGTGGATTTGGACCATTATTTTTGCAATTACAATTTTAGGATTAAATTTAAGTTCAACCCGCATTTTTGCTGAATCAGAATTTTGGCTTGCATTAGTCAAAGTCGTTACCGTTATTGTCTTTATCCTTTTAGGTTTATGCGCAATTTTTGGTTTCATTCCATTCCAAGGCACTGAATCAGCACCGTTATTTCATAACTTAACGGCACATGGTTGGTTTCCACAAGGTCTTTTTCCAATTTTCACCACGATGTTAATTGTTAACTTTGCCTTTTCTGGAACTGAACTCATTGGTGTTGCCGCAGGTGAAACCAAAAATCCAGCTGAAAATGTTCCGAAAGCAATTAATGCGGCAATTTGGCGACTATTAATTTTCTTTGTGGGTACGATTGTTGTTATTAGTGCATTACTTCCTTTCCATATAACTGGCCTAGGCGGTGATGGAGTGAGTAGCAGCCCTTTCGTAACAGTATTTAAATACATCGGTATTCCATATGCCGACGATATTATTCGCTTCGTGATTATTACTGCCTTATTATCCGCTGCAAACTCAGGTCTCTATGCGGCTTCTCGCATGATGTGGTCTTTATCTGATCAACGCCAACTGCCAAGCATATTCTCAAAATTGTCTAAGAGTGGTACGCCTATCATTGCGCTAGTGGTAACCATGTTTGGCGCAATTCCCGGATTGCTATCTGAGCATTTTGCCCCAGAGACAATTTTCAAGAATTTACTAGGTGTTGCTGCATTTACCATGGTCATCGTATGGATGAGTATTTGTTGGAGTCAGTTTAACTTTAGACGCCAATGGTACAAGGCTGGACATTCAGCAAAAGATTTAAAATTTGCTGCACCACTTTATCCAATCGTTCCCATCTTAGGTTTTGTTTTCTGTTTAATTACAGGTCTCAGCATGGCATACGATCCTGAAATGCAGGCTGGCTTTATCGGATGTTTATTATTTATTGCTGCGTGTTATTTAAGTCACTATCTTTTCTATCGTGATCGTAAATAAAATGATAATGAATAAAAAATGCAGCTTAGGCTGCATTTTTTATTTAACTTAAATTAACTTGCCTGATAATTTTACTTTAACTTCTTTATTTTGATTATTTATTCTACGATATGTTTTATTTTTAGACACTCACAAGATTTTTTTAGATTTTCTTTGGAAAAGTGTTTGACACCCTATCCAATTCACCCTAATATACGCCCACCTCTGAAACGTCCCTATCGTCTAGAGGCCTAGGACATCGCCCTTTCACGGCGGTAACCGGGGTTCGAATCCCCGTAGGGACGCCAATATTTATTATTGTTTTCAGATGTATGCCTCATATAAGTCCCTATCGTCTAGAGGCCTAGGACATCGCCCTTTCACGGCGGTAACCGGGGTTCGAATCCCCGTAGGGACGCCAAATTCTAAAAAGCCACTGCATTGACAGTGGCTTTTTTATTGCTTACTCACTTCCAATTCCAACTTGGACTTCTAAACGTCCAGACTGAACTCGTAAGCCTCGGATCTCAAATTGATCAACTAATTGTTGTACCAATTCACGGCTCTCTTGCAAAATATTAAGTCCTGGCAAAATACTAAAATCAGTCAAGCTTAATAGCTTATCGACCATCCATGAGCGGTTATTAATGAAATCAATAAAACCCGCTTCTTCAAGGTCGATATACCATAAACGATGCCCTTCTTTTTGAATCCCTGGCACATCACGAATGAGGTGATTGATCAAAAATGGGATCGGTAAGGAATTAATCACTTCAAAGCTGATATTACCAACACGTCTTGCTGCCCAATTTGTTAAAGTACCACCATGACGAATTTGTAAATCCAGATGCTCATCGACCTGACAAAGACGTAAATATTTTTCCTGCCCAATACGACATTCTAAAACATTGAATTCTAAAGACAGACGATATAGGAAACGGCGATAGTGGCCATCTAATTCAATATGAAAGCGATCATTGCCACATTCAATTTTTATATCATCAATTTCAGAACGATCCATACGTTTCCGAATTTGATTATTGAGCAGCATTTCAGGCAAATACAAGGTGAGGCTACTTTTCCCTAACGATGCACGTGCCATTGCCAACGCAACTTGACGCGCTGCTTCACTGGTTTCTGATACCATATCACGAACAGTATTTCGCATCCCTTCAACACCACGTTTGGTATGATGGGTAACTTGATCTAAGGCATCTAAGGCGGCATCTGCAACACCTGCAATATTACGAGAGGTATCACTCGCAAACTCAACAGCATCTTGTGCGTGCTGTAATGTCTTATTGATTAACCGACGTGATAAAGACGGTTTTTCATCTGATGATTCTATATCTGCAGGCATAATATCGAACATTGCCTTTTTGTCATCTTGTCGATTCAAGATGTTCTCCCTCTTCCCTTTCTCAGCAACTCAATTTTGATATGAGCAACAATCTGTTTTATCAACTTATTGGCTGTTTTTATGTAGATTAGCATGCTATTTAGCGCAATTTGCGTCTTTTTGTTGCACACTTTTAAATTAATTTAATCGTCCATTTTCTAAATATGTTTCATTGGTTTTCAATTAATTTGATAAGTTATGATGTATATAGAATATCTCCATCTGTCTCATGCTGGAATTTCCATTGCTTTGGTAACGAGACTTTAAACAATCTTAAAAAGAAATTTGCACTTAAATCAGGACTCTCCATGCTAACCAACATTAGCTTGTCTTGGGTCGAAAGATGATCTTCTCCCTTTTCGATGCGGGCTAATCGTAATTTTAGAAGTTTGGTAGGCAACATGCGATTCCTTGCGCATTATTCAACACATTCAGTTCACAAATTAGCATGACTGATATTATTTTAGCGAACAGGTTTAGACGAGCTGCGACCGATATGGATTGCTCGAATCAACTTAATATTTTAAAGATAGTACAAAATAAGTAAGTTTATGTATTTGAACAACGTAGGATTTTAGCTTTTGCATAATTTTCGCTAAAATAAGCAAAATACTATAGGAAATCTTTATGCAATATCGTTGCCCTAAATGCCAAAGCGTGAAAATTATGCCTGTCAGTCAAGGTGCCAACAGCCCTCGCCCAAATGTACCTAAAAGCTTGGTACTTTTAGTGCCTGCTATTTTTATTTTACTGGTGCTGGTGTTAATTAGTGTTGGGATGTGGATTTTTGGCAATGGTGCTGGACAAACACTGCAAATCGCAACGGTTGCGGTATTTGGTGTTTGTGTGATTGCAGGTGTTCTGTTCTGGCGCGATCTGCCTGATTTCAAAATTTCCATGCAGGCTTTTATGCAAGCGCAAAAGCATTGGAAATGCCGTGACTGTAATCACGAATGGCAAAACTAACACGTTGCTCTAAATTCCGATTCACATCAGCTCAGTGCTGATGTGAATGAGTGTGTTGTTCATCTTCAACATGTTGATGCATATGCTGGCAATTCATTTCAGCATCATCTTCGATCTGCAAAGTCACTTCGACAATACCATGTTCATGCAATAACATTTCAATCGCAGCACGATGCAACTGATTACGGTCAACCTTAGGTGCAAACAGATGTACTGTGAGATGAATATTCTTCGATGTAATTGCCCAAACCTTCAATTGATGGATACTTTCAACGCCATCTAAAGCCAATAGATCAGTGCGTAACTTTTCAATATCAACTTCTTCAGGTACACCCTCTAATAAAATATTGATACTTTGTCTGAGCAAAATCCATGTTCTTGGTAAGACCCAAAAACCGATCGCGACCGCAATAATGGTATCGACCCAATACCAATTGGTGTAATAGATAATCACAGCACCAATAATCACACCGACAGAACCTAATGCATCACTCAGCACTTCTAAATAAGCACCTTTCATGTTCAAACTTTCAGTCGCACTGGACATCAAAATTTTCATGGAAATCAAATTAATGATTAATCCAATTGATGCGACCACCAACATGCCTATACTTTGAATCTCGGGCGGTTGGGTAAAACGTTGATAGGCTTCGTAAAGAATATACATCGCCACAAAAAATAGCATAGATGCATTAAATAATGCCGCCAAAATCTCAAAACGCTGATAACCGAAGGTACGCTTATCATCAGCAGGGCGTTTGGCAATTTTAATCGCAGCTAAAGCAATCGCTAATGCAGCGGCATCAGTAAACATATGTGCAGCATCGGAAAGTAATGCCAAACTCTGTGTGATGATACCTGCAATAAATTCGATGACTAAAAAAGTCGTGGTCAGTATTAGCGCAATCGTTAGTTTTTTTGCATTGCCTTCTGTAACAGCAGCATGACTATGATCATGCCCTTGATGTCCACTCATGTTGGACTCCTTATCATTATCAAAGTAAGACTGTTCAGCCCCACAGTCGACCAAAGCATGAATCATGCTTTGATCGGTTCAGATTCTTCTTAATAAAATGCTTAATTAAGAAGATAACATAAATGGATTAGATTGCGGTTTCCTGACTTTTTGCCTCTTTACCTTCATTCATCCAACGATAGACCACAGGCAAAATCAGCAATGTCAGTAAAGTGGAAGAAATAATCCCACCAATCACCACTGTTGCCAATGGACGTTGTACCTCCGCGCCTGTACCTGTGGCAATCGCCATCGGAATAAAGCCCAGTGATGCCACAAAGGCCGTCATCAGAACGGGGCGTAGTCGGAGAATCGCACCCTGCCATGTCGCTTTATGTACATTAAACTGCTCACGCAGCTCTTTGATGAAACTCAGCATCACTAAACCGTTGAGTACTGCGACACCAGAGAGCGCAATGAACCCAACACCTGCTGACATCGACAATGGGATATCTCGCAACCAAAGTGCGACTAATCCACCTGACAACGCAAATGGCACGCCACTAAATACCAGCAAGCTTTCTTTAAAGTTATTAAACACCGCCATCAACAGAACAAAGATCATCAGCAATGCCAATGGCACCACAATCTGCATTCTGGCTTTTGCCGAGGCCAGATTTTCAAACTGACCGCCATAACCAAGCCAATAACCGCTTGGTAATTTTTGCTGAGATAATTTCTGCTGCATTTCACCCACAAATGAGCCCAAATCACGGTCGCGTACGTTGGTGGTGACTACAACACGGCGCTTGCCATTTTCACGGCTGACTTGCGCCAAGCCTAAAATATTCTCCACTTTTGCCACGTCTTGCAGTTTGATCAAACCACCATTCGGTAGTTGAATCGGTAACATCGCCAATTGCTGCGGCGTACGCATCCCATCATCCAAACGCACCACAAAATCAAAACGACGGTCACCCTGTAAAATCTGCCCAACACTTTGTCCACCAATACTGGCAGCAACCAAATCCTGAATGGATTTCACCGATAAACCATATTGTGCAGCCAGTGCGTGATCGATATCGACATTGAGCAAAGGTAAGCCATCAGTCTGCTCGACTTTGACTTCACTTGCACCAGTAATCGTTCTCAAGGTTTGCGCGACTTTTTCTGCTTCTTGGTTCAGAACCTGCATATCATCACCAAAAATTTTCACCCCAATATCACTACGTACGCCTGAAATCAGTTCGTTGAAACGTAATTCAATCGGCTGAGAAAACTCACTGTTGTTGCCTGGAATTTTCTCAACATAGGCCAACATTTTGGTTCGAAGCTCGTCAATGGTTTCCGATTTATCTGGCCATTGATCACGCGGCTTTAACAAAACGATTGCATCAGAAATATTAGGGGGCATCACATCCGTTGCCACTTCGGCCGTACCTGTACGGGCAAAGATCGCCTTGATTTCTGGAAACTCTGCGAGTAATTGCTTCTCAACACTTTCCTGAATCTTCAGTGATTCTTCAATTCCTGTACTTGGTGCACGCATCAACTGTAAAGCAAAGTCACCTTCACTCAGTTGTGGCGCAAACTCACTACCGACACGCGAACCAATCGCAGCGGTGAGTATCAAAATAGTCACTGCACCGGCCACCACCACATAGCGGAAAGCATAGGCTTTATCCAGCAAGGATTTATAACCGCTTTTTAATGCCGCCATCCAACGGCTTTCTTTCTCTTTGACCTCACCGGTAACAAATAATGCCACCGCAGCAGGGACGAAAGTCACCGATAAAATAATGGCACCGATCAAGGCCAAGACCACGGTCATTGCCATTGGATGGAACATTTTCGCTTCTACACCTGCCAGTGCAAAGATTGGCAAATACACCACCATAATGATGATTTGTCCAAAAATCAGCGGACGTCTTGCCTGTTTTGCCGCCAAAAAGACTTCGGTAAAGCGTTCGGAACGGGTCAGGAGTCGACCTTTATGGTGTTGAGCCTCTGCCAGCCGTCGGATACAGTTTTCGACAATCACCACCGCACCATCGACGATAATCCCAAAGTCCAATGCGCCTAAACTCATCAGGTTGGCACTGATTTTTTGCTCCGCCATCCCTGTCAGGGTAAACAGCATAGATAAAGGAATAATACAGGCAGTAATCAATGCCGCACGGAAGTTACCTAAGAACACAAACAGGATCACAATCACCAAGATTGCACCTTCGATCAGGTTTTTCGCCACCGTCTTAATGGCTTTATCAACCAAGTTACTGCGGTTATATACCGTTTCGACCACCACCCCTTCAGGTAATGAACGTTTGATTTCCTGCATTTTGCTGTCGAGTGCTTGAGCGATGGATTTACTGTTCTCACCCATCATCATCATCGCGATACCCAGTACGGTTTCTTCACCGTTATAGGTGGCACCCCCTGTTCTCAGATCATGTCCAATCGAAACTGTTGCAACATCGGCAACACGAATCGGCAAGCCATTCTTGGTACTGACCGTGACATTCTCAATGTCTTGTACGGTTTTCAACATCCCCGGAATACGTACGGTAAGCTGCTGACCATTTTCTTCAATAAAACCCGCACCGCGGTTTTCATTATTTTCAGTGAGTACAGTTTGCAAATCGGTTAAGGGAATTTGCAGTTGTTGCAAACGTTTCAGATCGGGGGAAACCACATAGGTCTTGTTATATCCCCCAATGGTATTGATTTCAGCAACACCTGGCACACGTTGTAATTGAGGACGAACAATCCAGTCCTGAATTTCACGCAGGTCCATAGCCTCATAAGGCGTACCATCTGCCTTTTTGGCATTCGGTTCAGCCTTGATCACCCATTGATAGATCTCGCCTAGCCCCGTTGAAATCGGTGACATTTGTGGATCAATATCATCAGGCAAAGCACTCTTGGCTTCCTGTAAGCGCTGGTTAATCAGCTGGCGTGCCCAATAGATATCGGTACCATCTTTAAAGATCACCGTGACTTGGGACAAGCCGTAACGCGAGATGGAACGGGTTTGTTCCAAGTTCGGAATACCCGACATGGCATTTTCAATCGGATAAGTAATGCGTTGTTCAACCTCAGGGGCAGTGAATCCTCCCGCCTGACTGTTAATCTGCACCTGCACGTTGGTAATGTCAGGTACGGCATCAATCGACAGTTTTTGGTAGCTATAAATACCGACCCCGATCCATGCCACCACAAACAGCATGACCCAAATCGCATTGCGGATTGAAAACTGAATAATCCGATCAAACAGGCCTTCCGCGGGAGGAAGCTGCAACTTATCTTTAGTGTCCATGCTCAGCCTCTCCCTTCTCGATCTCAGATTTCAAAAGGAAACTGCCTTGACTGACATATTGTTGCTTTTCAGTCAGACCCGATTGGATTTCCACCCACTGCCCATCACTTGAGTAATTACCCAGTTGTACAGGTGTTGGAGTGAAATGCATTTGGTCTTTCTCTTGCTTAGCGACAAAAACCGTGGCTTTACCCTCGATCTGCTGAATCGCCCCTTTGGCAACACGAAGCACAGGCTTCTTGTCCGTACCATCTAATAACACGTTTACCATCAAATTAGGTCGAAGTTCTTTGGCTGGGGTTAACACTTTGGCACGCACCTGCAAACGACCTGTCTGCGTATCTGCTGCGGTGGTCAAAGTCTGGATTTGTGCTTTAAAGCTATTATTGGTTTGCAGCGACTTAAACTCGATCTGCTGATCTGGTTGGACATTGATGTTATTGACGCTTGGTAAAATAAACTCAATCCAGAGTTGATCCAGCTGATCAATCACAAATAACTGCTTATCTGCGGTAATTTGCTCTCCCACCACAATATCTTTCAGACTCACCACACCGCTTAAAGGTGCAGTCAAGACATAGCGACCCTGACTGCCACTGGATGCGCCCAAGGCAGATAACCGGCTACGTGCAGCTTGTACCTGAATCTGTGCCTGACGATAGGCATTGTAGGCACGTTGATAATCCTGACGTGCAGAAACCCCTTGTTCCCAAAGTTGTTTTTCACGTTGATAATCTTGCTGTGCAAGCGTTAAAGCTTCTTGTGCAATACTTAAATTAGCCTGCTGATCTACCAGATCAGGGATAAATAGAGTGGCTAAAACTTGCCCTTTCTTGACTTGTTGGCCAAGTACCGCATTGACACTTTCCACACGTCCGGCAAAGGTTGCTGAAACATGCGCTTGCTGATCGGTATTGGTCACCAGTTTTGCTGGGTAAGCAAATTGCTGTCCGACTTCACCCACACCAACCTGAGCCAGCTTAACCCCATATTCAGTCATCTGTTTTGGGCTGAGATTTAAGCTACCTTCCTCACTTTCAGCCTGTCCAGCCTCACCTTCTGTATGTCCTTCCTCACCTTCGCCATGACTATCAGCTGCTGCATCACCGCTGGCTTTGTTCTTGCCAGTGAAAAATAATAACGCGCTCAGGACTAAGCCAACGGCAATAACCAGAATGACCCAGAACCACTGCTTTTTAGATTTATTTGTCGACATTATTCTGCTCCTACTACAGCGGGAAGGTTATTGGTATCTTTCCAGAGGGTTTGATTAATCTGATTTAAGGCATCACTTGAACTCACCATACTCGGCTCAATTCCTAGTGCTAAACTTTCTGCATCAATTTGCTTTTGCCATGCACTCTTGAGTAGCTGCACTTTATTTAAACGTTGATCCTGCAATTGCATGGTGGCTTGCTGCACATCAGTAATGGCATATTTACCGACTTTGAAACCGAGCAACATTTTCTCTTGTACCGTTTCAGACAATGGAATTTGTCGTTGATTGACGAGATCGAACTGTTGTTTCAACCCCGCCAACTCTGCTGTTAAGGTCTGAATCGCATTCAAGTTCTGCTGCTTGTAAAACTGTTGCTGTTTGACCAGTAAATCTTGTTTGGCATTGGCAATTCGCAATGAATACTGTTGACGATTAAAAATATTCAACGGGATATCGATACCCACTCGGAACTTGTTATCGGTCGAGTTTGTTTCAGCACTTTTACTTTGCACCATGCCTAAATTGACGGTCGGATTCGGTCGATTGGATACTTTTAAATAATCGATATTGGCTTTTTGACGTACAATATCGAGTTGAATAGCACGCTCAAATAAATTGTTCTGCAAATAATCTTGCAAATCATTTTGTTGTGGCCAGACATTGCTTGCCTGAGTAGAGAAGCGGTTATCGGTACTGCCCCACAGATTTGCCAATTGACGCTTTGCAGTGGCTAAAGAGAGTTCGGTTTGTTGAAACAACCGTTGATTTTCAATATGCGCCATCAAGGTACGATCTAAATCGACCTGCGCAATGCTGCCCGCTTTGAGTCTTAAGCGAGTTGCATCCAAAGTGTCCTGACTGGTTTTTAACTGTGCCTGAACCACATCATGTTCCAGCTCTAGCACCACGACTTGCGACCATAGATATTTAACTGCTAACTCAAGTTGCGCATTGTAGAGTTCCTGATTAAGGCCCACTTGAGATGCTTGTACATCGGCAAGCTTAACCGCAGCACGACGTTGACCAAAAATGTCTAATTTTTGTGAAACACCAAATTCCAACTCTTTGTCTTTGCCTGACCTAAAGTCGGTTTGCTGAATAGAAATACTTGGATTCGACCATAACCCGGCTTGTTTCACATTGGCCTCAGCGATTCCTTGCTGCGTTTGCCACACCCCTGTGCCTGCCTGATATTGTTTCACATCCTGCAAGATTTGCTCAAAATTCAGATTACGTTGTGCAGCCTTGGTTGCAGGCTGATTTGCATCAAGTAAAGATTCTGCGGCAATGGATGGACTCAAAATAGCAGTGCTTAAGGCAAGTGCCAACACTGACCACTTCAATGACAATTGAGTACGATTTTTTCGCGTATGCTGCTCAACTGCATGAATACGCTGATTTAAACTAGAAGACATATAAAGCCCCTCAAAGTAATAAGAATGCGGTGGGCTATTTTTCGGCTACCCCACCTATAGCGGGGTTGATAAAGGCGGCGGATTTAGCCCTGAAAGATGTGGAGACTGATAGAAGTTGGACCAGTAATATTTTTGTTCTACGTCCTGACTGTGCAACATCGGTTCATTTACACGTTGCTGAACTTCAGCCACCACCACATGAAAACAAGATGGCAGATGGTCATGATGATCTTGCAAGCTTAACGGCATGGGTAAATCAGAAGCATCTTGATCTGCAACTACTGCATGTTTTTCAGAAACATCTAAATTTTCAGGGATATGATGCCCAAAATGATTCAACGTACGATATTCAGTCGGCTGTTCATGCGCACAAAAAGCCGCCGCCACATTCCAAAAACTTTGGAACATGAACAAACTCAGCAAGAGTGTCATAAATACAGCAGAACGTTGCACGTTACACCAACTGTTCAAAATTTGCGTCACTATAGCAAATAAAGTACATGTAATAAAATTACATTAAACGAACTAAAACAAGATCGTCCTGTAATTTAGCTTTATCACACAATCCTCGATTTGTATTTATAATTTCTGAAAATAAAAAAAACCAGCTCGAAAGCTGGTTTTTTTAGATAGGAAATTAACCCGTAATCTTTTTATACTTTGTACGTTTAGTTGCTGCTGTATCCCCTAAACGAGACTGACGGTATGCTTCGTATTCTGCATAGTTACCTGTGTAGAATTCTGGCTGTTCATTCTCAAAGGACAAGATGTGCGTTGCAATACGGTCAAGGAACCAACGGTCATGCGATACTACCATCACTGTACCTGGGAATACAAGAATTGCATCCTCAAGCGCACGTAAAGTTTCGATATCCAGATCGTTCGATGGTTCATCCAGCAGGATCACGTTTGCGCCCATTTGCAGGATTTTCGCAAGTTGTAAGCGGTTACGCTCACCACCAGACAATTCACCTACACGTTTTTGCTGATCTTGACCTTTAAAGTTAAAGCGACCGATATATGCACGTGATGCAATTTCGTAATCACCAATTTTTAAGATATCTAAACCACCAGAAACTTCTTCCCAAACGGTTTTGTTGTTATCCAAGGTGTCACGAATCTGACCGACATACGCAACTTTAACCGACTCACCCAAAGTCACAGTACCTGTATCAGGCTGCTGTTCACCCGTCATCATACGGAATAGGGTGGTTTTACCCGCACCGTTTGGCCCCACAATACCCACAATCGCTGTCGGCGGTACAGTAAAGGTCAGGTTTTCGTACAATAGACGACCATCGAATGACTTGCTGATGCCTTCCACTTCCACAACCTTGTTGCCCAAACGTGGACCAGGTGGAATATAAATTTCAGAGGTTTCATTACGCTGCTGGAATTCTTTGGAGTTCAACTCTTCAAAACGCTCCATACGCGCCTTGTTTTTCTTTTGCTGACCTTTGGCATTTGAACGAACCCATTCAAGTTCTTTTTTCAATGCCTTGGCAAAAGATTCTTCCTGCTTCTGTTCCTGCTCTAAACGGGCATTCTTTTGTTCCAGCCAAGAAGAGTAGTTACCTTGATAAGGAATCCCCATGCCACGGTCAAGTTCAAGAATCCACTCAGCCACATTATCCAAGAAATAACGGTCATGCGTAATCGCAACAATCGTACCAGGGAAATCTTTCAAGAAACGCTCTAACCAAGACACTGATTCAGCATCTAAATGGTTCGTCGGTTCGTCAAGAAGTAACATGTCTGGCTTAGACAGCAATAAACGACATAATGCAACACGACGGCGCTCACCACCTGAAAGCAATGATACATCTGCATCCCAAGCTGGAAGATTCAATGCATCTGCAGCAATTTCAAGCTGATTATTCAGATTATGTGCATCCCAAGCATGGATGATTGATTCTAATTTTTCCTGCTCTTTTGCAAGCGCATCGAAATCTGCATCAGGCTCAGCATATTCTGCAAAAACCTGATCAAGACGCGCTAAAGCATCAAGTGCTTCACGTACACCATCTTCAACGTTACCACGAACATCTTTGGTTGGATCTAATGGCGGCTCTTGTTCTAAGTAACCGATTTTGATTCCTGGTTGTGCACGTGCTTCACCTGAGAAATCTTTATCTACGCCAGCCATAATACGGAGTAAGGTAGATTTACCTGCACCGTTCAAACCAAGCACACCAATTTTTGCGCCTGGGAAAAATGATAAAGAGATGTCTTTTAAGATTTCGCGCTTCGGCGGAACCATTTTCGACACTCGATTCATCGTATAAATATATTGGGCCACGCAGGACTCCTCAATTGAAAAACCAATAAATCGCAAAAAGCGAAAAATAATCGCACGTATTATACGCTGAAAACGGGATTAACATGAAGTTAAGATCATCTTTGTTTCATCCAATCAAAGGATTTTCTTTTTCAAGACATTACACAATTTTGTCTTCACAATAGAATCATGACTTTCAATCGCTTATTATTTTGTTTATATGAATAAAAACGCAATAAATCGCATAAATTATGCACCATTTTGGATAGCTTTTCGGCTACACTCGATCAGTATTTAACTCACGTAGATGATGTAATCATGACCTATAAAGATGAAACTTTAGCCATTCATGCGGGATATTCACCAGAAGCCACTACAAAGGCTGTCGCTGTACCTATTTATCAAACCACGTCTTATGCATTTGATAATACACAACATGGTGCTGACTTATTCGATTTAAAAGTTCAGGGCAATATTTACACCCGTATTATGAATCCAACCACCGCCGTACTCGAACAACGCCTCGCAGCGCTTGAAGGTGGTATTGGTGCATTGGCTCTAGCCTCAGGTATGGCAGCGATCACCTATTCGATTCAAACGATTGCTGAAGCCGGTGACAATATTGCATCTGTATCCACTTTATACGGTGGTACTTATAACCTATTTGCGCATACATTGCCGAAACAAGGGATTGAAGTTCGTTTCTTTGATTATCAGAATCCCGAAGCTTTACGTTCTATTATTGATGATAAGACCAAACTGGTCTTTGTTGAGTCGATCGGAAACCCTCTTGGAAATATCATCGACCTAGAAGCGATTGCCAAAATTGCGCATGAATATGGTGTCCCTGTTATTGTAGATAATACTGTTGCAACTCCTGCTTTATTGAAACCATTTGAATTTGGTGCAGATATCGTGGTTCATTCTCTGACGAAATACATTGGCGGACATGGCAACAGTATTGGTGGTGTCATTATTGATAGTGGCAAATTCCCTTGGGGCAAATATCCTGAACGTTTTAAAGCGTTGAATACACCAGATCCAAGCTATCACGGCGTGAATTATGTTGAAGTTCTAGGTGAAGCTGCTTATATCGCACGTGCACGCGTTGTTCCGCTACGCAATACAGGGGCTGCGATTAGTCCGCTGAGTGTGTTTTTGATCTTACAAGGCTTAGAAACTTTAAGCCTTCGTATGGAGCGCCATACGGAGAATGCTCTGAAAGTTGCAAATTATTTGAAACAACATCCAAAAGTAAAATGGGTCAATTATGCAGGTTTAAGTGACCATCCACAGCATCATTTGGCACAAAAGTATGTGAAAGGTAAACCTTCAGCGATTCTTTCTTTTGGCGTACAAGATGGCTTAGAAGGCGGTACTCGTTTTATCGATGCATTACAACTGTTTACACGTCTGGTGAATATTGGTGATGCCAAAAGTCTGGCCTGCCACCCAGCAACCACCACCCACCGCCAGCTCAATGCAGAGGAACTTAAATCGGCAGGGGTCAGTGAAGACCTTGTGCGCTTGTCTATTGGCATTGAGCATATTGATGACCTAGTTGCTGACCTTGAACAGGCGCTTGCTCAGGTTTAAATTCAATGAAATCAATGAGCCCTTAACATAGGGCTTTTTTTCTATGCAAAATTCGAAAAATATAATATCATTTTTAAAATATCGGTTTATTTTTTTAGAGTTTTTACTCTAAAAAGATATTAAATTTCAAACATTTACACTAGACAAACAAAAAATATCGGTTAATATACATACAAAATAAAGTGCAGTGCCTAATCACAACCATGACGGCAATGCAAACAACAGCTTGATTAATGTAGGACACGTACATGAACGCAAAACTTAAAAAACTTTTTCAACAAAAAGTCGACGGTAAAACAATCATTGTTACTGGTGCATCAAGTGGTATTGGTTTAACAGTTTCAAAATATCTTGCTCAAGCTGGCGCTCATGTCTTGTTGCTTGCTCGTACTAAAGAAAAATTAGATGAAGTCAAAGCTGAGATTGAAGCTGAGGGTGGAAAAGCTTCTGTTTTTCCATGTGACCTTAACGACATGGAATCAATTGATGCAGTTTCAAAAGAAATTTTAGCTGCTGTTGATCACATCGATATTTTAGTGAATAACGCAGGTCGTTCAATTCGTCGTGCTGTACATGAGTCTGTTGATCGTTTCCATGATTTCGAACGTACAATGCAATTAAATTACTTCGGTGCAGTACGTTTGGTATTGAATATCTTGCCACACATGATGCAACGTAAAGACGGTCAAATCATTAACATCAGCTCAATTGGTGTACTTGCAAATGCAACCCGCTTCTCTGCTTATGTAGCGTCTAAAGCGGCACTGGATGCATTTAGCCGTTGTTTATCTGCTGAAGTTCACTCACACAAAATTGCAATCACTTCGATTTATATGCCGTTAGTGCGTACCCCAATGATTGCACCAACTAAAATCTATAAATATGTACCGACGCTTTCTCCTGAACAAGCAGCAGACTTGATTGCTTATGCAATTGTGAAACGTCCGAAAAAGATTGCTACCAACTTAGGTCGTCTCGCATCAATTACTTATGCGATTGCACCAGATGTAAATAATATTTTGATGTCGATCGGATTTAACTTATTCCCAAGCTCTACAGCATCTATCGGTGAGCAAGAGAAATTAAATCTTGTACAACGTGCCTATGCGCGTTTGTTCCCAGGTGAACACTGGTAATCTTGTGATTCCGATTTTAAAAACAGCGTATCTCTAGATACGCTGTTTTTTTATGATTTAAATAATTTGTGTGGATGTTGTTTGTTTCATCCAATCTGTTGTTTTTGTAATGGCATCCGCTAAATCCCCTGTCTGGATATCCTAACGCTGTCTAAATTGTTTAAGCGGTTTTAAGTTCAGTTATTCAGTCCTCAAAAAACTTAACATCTCAGCCGACATTTCTAATTGATTTGCCAACCATGTCCATTTCAAAATTAATCGTAAAATAAACAGCGGCACATGTTGTTTCGGTGCAGAGACATTGAATTGTTGAGCAATCATTTTCGTCAATTCAGACAAAAGAATGTTCTGCTCTGAGGCAACTAATAAGGACTAGCCCACTAAACCTGAATCTGTTGCAGCTCGCACCATCACTTTGCATAGATCATCTACGCTCACCAAAGGCAGATAATGTTTTGGTGTTGCAGGAATTGCTCTCATTTTAGAGCATAATCTATATGCTCCCAATCTTTTAATTTAACTAATTCAACCAGAACACTAATCCATAAAAACACGCCAAACTCAGAATAATCGTCAACAAGGTATGTCGCACTTTATAAGCAATTACAATGGTTACAATCGTGGCCAGAAAATAAGGATTAAGCAGGGTTGAACGAAATATGCCCTGCTCATCCATAAACACAATCGGAGTCGCAATTGCCGTCAGTAAACACGGTGCAGAATATTGCAAAGACTGCTGAAACCATTTGGGTAAACGCAAAGGAAGATTAGGTTCAAGCAAGATATAGCGATTCATAAACACCACAATTGCCAGAATAATCAGGAGAAACCAACTCATGCTGTACGCTCCCGAATATTCTGTAGGCAGGTTGCGGTCAACATACCAATTACTCCTGCCATGATCGCTGCACTTTTAAAACCTAAGCTTAGAAAAACAACGGTTAAAAGCACCGAAACCAGGACACCCACCAACGTATTCAGGTTTTTAATAAAGGGAATCACAATGGCAATAAAGGTTGCAACAATGGAAAAATCGAGATGATATTGATCTAAATTTGGCAGAGAGGAAGCCAACACAATACCGCCAATACTACACAATACCCAAGCCAAATAGAAAAAACTGCCAGCCCCAAGCAAAAAATAAATATAATATTCACGCTTATGAATACCAACAGCAAACAATTCATCAGTCAGCAAAAAACCAAATAACAAACGCTGTTTTAATGGCAGTCTGGCAATTTCTTCACGAAAATATAGAGCATACAAATAATGCTGTGTGGTAATCAAAAATACTGAAATGATAATGGTGAGTGCAGGTGTACCCGCCATAACCAAACCCAGTGTCATCAACTGCGCTGCACCAGCAAAAACCAATGCAGACATTCCTATGGCTTGCCCAGTGGTCAGACCAGCCTGAATCGCCATTGAGCCTGCCAGCAAGCCCCACGGCAATACCGCGAAACATAGCGGCAGTATTTTGATCACTCCTTGTAAAAAAGCATGCTGGAGGGAAGAAAGATTTTCAGTAGAATCTGGGGACATAAGAACAACAAGTTTGCGTTGGGAACTGAGGAATTATAATAAAGTTCAACATAAAAAGCGGAAAAATCATCTATTTTGAATGTAAAAAACCTCCCCGAAGGAAGGTTTTGTAAGTAGATTAAATTAGGTTATTTAGAACCTTTAATCCCTGCTTGTAATAACAAAGCACCTAAACCACCGATTTTTTGCTCTTGTGGTTTTTCAGTTTTTGGCTTGTTATTTTGTGGACGCTTAAAGTCACCTTCTTTACGTGGCGGACGTTGACCTTGAGGCTTACGTTCTGAACGTTCAGTACGCTCTTGCTGTGGACGCTGCTGCTGACGTGGTGCTTTAGCAGGCGCAGAACCTTCAGCACGCATACTCAAGTTCACACGATTACGTTCAACATCAACTTGCATCACACGAACTTGCACAATTTGACCTGGTTTCACCACTTTATGTGGATCAGAAACAAATTCATTTGCAAGTTCAGAGATATGCACTAAACCATCTTGATGTACACCCACATCCACGAACGCGCCAAAGTTGGTCACATTGGTCACTACACCTTCAAGCTGCATGCCTTCAGTGAGTTGAGCAACTTCAGTAATATCTTCACGGAACTTGGCAGTACGAAACTCTGGACGTGGATCACGAGCAGGTTTTTCAAGTTCAGCTAAAATATCTTGAATCGTTGGCAAACCAAACTTGTCATCAACAAACTCATCTGCTTTGACTTGGCGGATAATTTCAGTATTACCAATAATGTCTTTTACTGTTGTGGCTTTTGCTGCAACAATCTTTTCAACCACGCCATAACTTTCTGGGTGAACCGCTGATGCATCCAATGGCTCAGAACCATTTTGAACACGTAAGAAGCCTGCTGATTGTTCAAAAGTACGCTCACCTAAACGTGGCACTTTTTTCAAGGCTTGACGATTATCGAAACGACCATGTTCTTTACGATATTCAACGATTTGCTGTGCAATCGATTTATTTAAACCTGCAATATATGCCAAGATCGCTGGAGATGCGGTATTTACATCTACGCCAACTGCATTCACACAGTCTTCAACCACAGCATCTAATGTTTTTGCTAAACCAGTTTGATTCACATCATGCTGATATTGACCCACACCAATGGATTTCGGATCAATCTTCACAAGTTCAGCCAATGGGTCCTGCAAACGACGGGCAATTGAAACCGCGCCACGAATTGAAACATCAAGCTCTGGTAATTCTTGAGAAGCAAGTTCACTTGCCGAATAAACCGATGCACCTGCTTCACTGACTGTGATACGCGTCAGTTTCAAGTCAGCATTGGCAGCCATCATTTCTGCAACAACTGCTTCAGTTTCACGACTTGCTGTACCATTACCAATCGCAATAAGTTCCACGTGGAACTCTCGGCATAAACGAGCTAATTCAGCAATTGAACCTTGTTTATCTTCTTTCGGTGCAAACGGGTAAATCGTACTATGTGCTAGAACATCGCCTGCATCACTCACAACCGCAAGCTTTACACCTGTACGGATACCAGGATCAACACCTAAAGTGGTACGACCACCTGCAGGTGCAGAAAGGAGTAAATGACGTAAATTTTCAGCAAACACATCCATTGCTTCAGCTTCAGCAGCTAAGCGCTTATCAGTCAATAACGAATGTTCGATTTGCGGACGAATCTTACCAAGCCAAAATAATTTTGCAGTTTGTTTTAAATAATCTTGACGGCTTTGAGGCTGAATTTGATCAAGATTATATTCAGTTTCAATACGAGCTAACGGCGTATCATCTTCGCCGTCTACTTTTAAACCCAATACATTTTCTTGACGACCACGTAACATCGCCAATAAACGATGCGAAGGTAATTTATTTAGGTTTTCAGAAAACTCAAAATAATCACGGAATTTTTTACCGACTTCTTTTTTCTCTTCAGAAGCAACTGCGCTCTTAAGAACTGCTGTTTTAGAGAAAATTTGTTTTAATTCAGTAGTTAATCCAATATTTTGTGCCCAGTCATCAATCAAGATGTGCTGAATTGCATCAAGTTGGCTTTCGACATCTGGATAATCTTCATGACTAAAACCTGCCAATGCCTCAGTTGGATCAACTTGATCGGCAATAATTTTTTCAACTATTGGACCTAAACCAGCTTCTTTTGCCTTAAATGATTTACTGGTACGTTTTGGACGGTACGGTGCATAAATTTCTTCTAATGCATTTTTAGTTTCTGCTGCATTCACACGCGCCAATAAATCATCACTTAATTTATCTTGTTCTTGTAAAGATTGAATCACCTTTTCACGACGCTCGTATAAATCACGTAGATAAGTTAAACGCGTGTCGAGTTGGCGTAATTGCGTATCGTCTAAGCCCTGCGTGACTTCTTTACGGTAACGTGCAATAAAAGGAACGCTAGCGCCTTCATCAATTAAACGAATAGCAGCTTCTACTTGGTTTGGACGTACGGCAAGTTCATTTGCCAACTGCTGAACTAAGTCAGTCATCGTGATTGATTCCACAAGGGTTAAGTCTAAAAGCACTGATTATAAAGTCCGTGACTATAAAATCCACTATTGTTTTTTTGAATATTTTTAGAGTAGATTATGCTAATTGATAAATACTTATAAAATACTAAGAATTTTTCGCCTAAATATTGAAAAATAGATCGATTGTCATAATTTTACCTGTATACATTTGGTATCTATCTCTTGATTTTATTGGCAATATTTGTTGCTTTATAACATAGCCAAAACTGTGCAATGAATCGTATACTCAAAGGTCTATTGATATTTCACAATCGCATTGCATAAAGACGATGACAATAAACGATAAAGGAGCACATCATGAGTTTAGTTGTACCTGCCGAATCGACGGAAACTGTACACCATGAGACAGACCGGGTCGAACGCATCTTAGTGGTCGATGATGATGTGCGTCTGCGTACCCTATTACAACGCTTTTTAGAAGATAAAGGCTTTGTGGTAAAAACTGCCCATGATGCAACCCAAATGGACCGTTTACTGCAACGTGAATTGTTCTCGCTGATCGTGCTCGATTTTATGCTCCCAGTAGAAGATGGTTTAAGTATTTGCCGTCGTTTACGTCAATCTAATATCGATACACCCATTATTATGCTGACAGCGCGTGGTAGCGATTCTGACCGTATTGCGGGCCTTGAAGCGGGTGCAGATGATTATTTACCAAAACCATTCAACCCAAATGAGCTATTAGCACGAATTCGTGCCGTTTTACGTCGCCAAGTCCGTGAAGTACCAGGTGCGCCAAGCCAACAAGTGGAAGTG
This sequence comes from Acinetobacter sp. SwsAc4, assembly GCF_013391535.1. Taxonomy (NCBI): domain Bacteria; kingdom Pseudomonadati; phylum Pseudomonadota; class Gammaproteobacteria; order Moraxellales; family Moraxellaceae; genus Acinetobacter; species Acinetobacter sp. SwsAc4. The sequence continues at coordinate 179,810 of NZ_JACAXC010000002.1, read as the reverse complement.
GTGAGCTTTGGTCCTTGGTCGCTCGACCTTTCTACACGCACTTTAACGCGTGAAGGTCAGGTGGTCACGTTAACGACAGGTGAATTTGCAGTATTAAAAGCTTTGGTTCAGCACCCTCGCGAACCTTTAACTCGTGATAAATTGATGAATTTGGCACGTGGTCGTGAATGGGGTGCTATGGAGCGCTCGATTGATGTCCAAGTCTCTCGTTTACGTCGTTTAATCGAAGATAATCCTGCGCGTGCCCGTTATATTCAAACGGTTTGGGGTGTAGGTTACGTATTTGTTCCAGATGGTGCAGAGTAATCTTAGGAAATTCTTCATTGAAACTTGAACCAATTGATCCACAAGCATTTACAGATTTCGCGACCTATTCAGAAAGACCGCGAACAAAATGGGAACGTTTTTTAGATAAAATTAAACCACGTTCTGCGGCCATGCGTACCACGATCTTGGTATTGTTCACGGTCGTTTTTAGCTTGTTTATGTCCTTGTGGTTCTTTTGGCGAACTTTATATTTACCAGAATTACAACAACATGCGCGTTATCTCGCCATTGAGCTGGAACTGGTCAACAATCCTGACATTCGCATCCTACACCGCGATACCGAAGTCGATATCGACACATGGCTTAAAAACCGTATTGGTATTGAATACATCACTGACCCCAAAGAATTTCCAAAAATTGAAGATAAATTCTTAGCCGAGTTATTTACCAACCAAATCGAAACCAAACTTGCGAAAGAACTAGGAGTCGATAACGCTGATAACGTTACTGTATATTTTAAATTCAAACCGATACCACGTATTTGGATTCAAACGCCTGAGATGCATGGCAACTGGGTCAGGGAACCCCTCAAGACCTACACCAACTACAGTGTTGAACTGATTGCAGCATGGCTATTTGGTGTGCCGATCCTGTCCTCCATTATTATCCTGATTCTGGTGCGGCAGATGAACCGTCCCTTGCGCCGCCTACAGAATGCCGCCAACAACTACAGTAAAACGGGCAAGGCCCCCTATCTGGACACCAACCACGGGCCACTGGAAATCCGTCAGGTCAATCAAGCCTTTAACCATATGGTGTATACACTGGAACAAACCGAACGTGATCGCCAAATCATGTTGGCAGGTATTTCACACGACTTACGCACGCCACTGACGCGTATCCGCCTGACCGCAGAAATGCTCCCAGATGAGTTTTTCCGCGAAGGTCTAATTTATGATGTAGATGATATGGATGCGATCCTGAATCAATTTATTTCGTATATGCGAGATGGATCTGATGAAGAACTATCACAAACCAATATTAATACATTGCTTCAAGAAGTCGCTGTACAATTTAAGCCCTTAGATATTCGTTTTGAAGCACAAGAGTTACCTATCATTCCTGCCCGAAGCCTATCTTTAAAACGTTTGATTGCAAATTTAGTCAACAACGCCAAACGTTATGGCGCAGAACCAATTGAATTATCGGCAAGCCATGTAGATGATCATATTCTGATTACCGTCGCTGATCATGGTGAAGGTATTCCACCCGATCAAGTGGAAGAACTCATGCAACCCTTTGTTCGTGGTAATTCAGCACGCACGATTCAAGGAAGTGGCCTCGGCTTAGCCATTGTAAAACGTATTGTTGACATTCATCAGGGACAGATCAACATCCGCAACCGAGAGCAAGGCGGTTTAGAAGTGGTGATTTCACTTCCACTCAACCATGAAAATCTTGAAGAATCTCAAACGAATGCAATTGATAAAATTAAACAGAGCATAACTGAACATTTTTAGAACAATTCATGCTGGAAAAATAACTCTTTTTATCTCTGAAAAAGTATCACGCATTTCACATATTAGACCTTAGCCGTAGTCCAATTCCCTTTTCAAGTTTTAACGCTAAAATCCATATCTAACTAAGAAGTATATTGAGAATGGATCATGTCTTTAAGTCGTATTCGCCTTGCTACCCTACATGACAAAGTGATGAGCGCTGAACAGGCTGCTCGCTTTATTGAAAATGATATGACGGTTGGTATGAGTGGTTTTACTCGTGCTGGAGAAGCGAAAGCTGTGCCACAAGCATTGGTCGAACAAGCTAAAAAAAATCCGTTAAAAATCACATTAATTACGGGTGCAAGCCTAGGGAATGACTTAGACAAACAATTGACGGAAGCAGGTGTACTTGCTCGTCGTATGCCATTCCAAGTTGACAATACTTTACGTCGCGCCATTAATAATGGTGAAGTAATGTTTATCGACCAACATTTGTCTGAAACTGTTGAGCAAATGCGTAATCAACAGCTTAAACGTCCAGATATTGCTGTGATTGAAGCTGTTGCGATTACAGAAGATGGTCATATCGTACCGACAACCTCTGTAGGCAACTCTGCAAGTTTCGCAATTTTTGCTGAAAAAGTAATCGTTGAAATTAATACCTCATTGAGCGAAAACTTTGAGGGCTTACACGATATTTATATTCCAACATATCGTCCAACACGTACCCCACTTCCATTAACTCAAGTCGATGATCGTATTGGTTCAACTGCAATCCAAATTGACCCAGCAAAAATCGTAGGCATCGTTTTTAATAATACGGCCGACTCGCCTTCAACTGTGACTGCGCCTGACGATGAAACTCAAGGGATTGCAAATCACCTCATCGCTTTTTTTGAAAAAGAAGTTGCTGCAGGTCGATTAGCGAAAAACCTAGGTCCTTTACAGGCAGGTATTGGCTCAATTGCAAATGCAGTTTTGACTGGTCTTAAAGATTCTAACTTTGAAGATTTGGTCATGTATTCTGAAGTATTACAAGACTGTACTTTTGAATTGATTGATGCTGGCAAAATGAAATTTGCTTCTGGTAGCTCAATTACGCTATCTGCACAATGTGGTGAACGCGTATTTGGCAATCTTGAACACTACAAAGATAAATTAGTATTACGCCCACAAGAAATTTCTAACCACCCTGAAATCGTACGTCGTTTAGGTATTATTGGAATTAATACAGCACTCGAGTTCGATATTTACGGCAACGTGAATTCTACGCATGTTTGCGGTACAAAAATGATGAATGGTATCGGCGGTTCAGGTGATTTTGCGCGTAATGCTCACCTTGCAATCTTTGTTACCAAGTCAATCGCAAAAGGTGGTGATATTTCATCAATCGTACCAATGGTAAGCCACGTTGATCATAATGAGCATGATGTTGACATTCTGGTAACTGAAGTTGGTTTAGCAGATTTACGTGGCTTAGCACCTCGTGAGCGCGCACGTGTGATTATTGACAACTGTGTACACCCGCTTTATCAAGCTGCCTTAAATGACTATTTTGATCGTGCCTGCGAGCGCGGTGGCCATACACCTCATATTCTTCGTGAAGCACTGTCATGGCATGCGAACTTCGAAGAAACGGGTCATATGTTAGCAAACGAAAAATTAGCAAAAACCGCTTAATCTTTTGCTTCACATCTTTAAAAAGGCTGAATCTATTTGATTCAGCCTTTTTCGTTTTGATCAGAATTTCAGACCATATGAAACACCTAAAATATGCTGATCCATTTCAAGATTAGCTTCACCACCGCCAAAGTTCAAAGGAATAGATTGACTTCCTTTTACGGTTTCTTTCAAGCCATAGGTATATGCGACACTAAGCTCCTGTGCACGATCAATAATCCACGTCGCCCCCACGCTGAGATGATCTTGAATTACGCCAGGTGCAAGAATATTCAAGAAGGTTTGATCTTGGGGAATTGGCTGATCATTATGGCTATATCCAGCTCTTATCGTCACTCTTGGATTAACTTGATATGCCGCACCAATCTTGTAAACGTTGATATCTTTCCAACCAAAACCCTGACCTTTTTCTGAACCGAAACCATTACCCGCCATCACCGAAGCTAGACTAAAAGGATTCCCAACTGAATCTACATCAGAATAATTAATACGCGCTATATCGGTTAATACAGTTAATGCAGGCGTCAATTGAAAAGCGGCTCCTACGCCATAGCTCTCCGGCACATCAAAACCTCCTGCTTGTGCAAATAAACCACGATATTGATCAAATTTGTCCGATTTAATTTTTGAAGAGTAATTTGCACCAACAGTTACGACATCATTTAGCTTGGCACTCCAGCCGACTTTAACGCCTATGCCTGTAGCAGAGTCCTTACCATTATTACTCAGTTTTTGCCCATCAACAGAAAATGGTGCAAAACCTGAAATTCCTTTAGCTTCAAATCGTTGATAAAGAATGTTGGTCGCAACACCGATGGATTGATTTTCGCTATAACGCCAAGCTACAGATGGAGAAATAAAAATCTGCGCTAAATCCACCCCTGCTTCACCTGTATTTCCAAAAGCTGCATACGGATTTTTCTTGTAGGAGGTATTCATACCGCCGTTACCATAAATCGCTAAACCCAAAGCAACCGTATCATTTACTTTCTTATTGACCGCAAATTCAGGTAGAACAAAATATTCACGTCCATTGCCACTGTAATGACCGTTGGCACCTGCCAAATTCCCCTCAATTTCAGCAGAACGCTTAGGGTTAAATATAGTCGCGCCAATATCGACACGACTGTCTAACCAAGCCAATCCAGAAGGATTATTCGCAATGATCAGAGCATCATTAAATGCCGCAATAGAAGCCCCAGCAGCGCCTTGGGCTTTAACCCCATAGCCATGCATAAAATAACCTGTTGTCGCGAATACTGATGACGATAAAGCGGATAAAAATAATGTAGGAAGTGTAAACCCAAGCAACTTTTGCATAACTTATCTTCAGTAAAAATAATATATGTATAAGCATATTGTTTTTCTTTTATTCAGATAACTAAGTTAATTTGAGAAGCATATTCTTTTTATTCATAAACAGGTTTTTTGATCAAAACACATCCCATTTTGCTTCATGCATAAAAAAAGCCCTAAACTTGAGTTTAGGGCTTTTTGAATATGGTGGGGGACCCTCAACCGAATTGAAGCCTACAATCCTTATGTAGCAATGCTTTCAGATTTTACAATTTCATTTATACCAACAAAAATACCAACAATACGCAAAAGTACCCCCTGATTGGTGGCTTAGGTTGGTTTTTGCATTCTATAACTCACTCCCTTTTATGAAGCTCGTTATTTTTGACGATCTTTTTAGCTGCTCACCATGATTGGTGGTCTAGGCATGGTTATCTTGACCACTGGGGGGAGGGGTATAGCTGATTGCTGTGTTTTTCGCTTCCTCTTTTTGGTGGAACGCAAAACCTAAATATTTGATCTACTCACCTTACTAGTGGCTTAGGTGGGATTAGATTTAGAATCTTATCCTTTGTGAGTAGCTTAAAGATACTCACTAACTATCTTTGAGCTAGTCACTTGCATGGGTTTCGGTGATTACCGAAACGATAACGTAATCCTAAATTAACTTAGCCGTCCAATTGGTTGAGCAAGTCACTTGGTCACATTTGAAATCCATCCAAGTTTGGATATATCTCCCAGTGGGGGGTAGTCCTATGTTCAGGTTATTTGCAGAAGTAAACCGCCCGAATAATCACACTGTAACTCTATTGGGATTTTAAGCCCCTGAACCACACGATTGTTTAAATCCCTCGCGTGCGCGCGCGTAGTTGTTGCGAAACTCAACTTTACGCACTGGAGAAAGTTAAGGGATACCTATATTTTGGGTATCGGTACTGGTGACTGTACGAAAGTTCGTAGTTCATTACTGAGCGCAATTTTGCGTTTACCTTAGAAAACATGGACTTAGCCAACGCAATTTTACGCTGTCATGCTGTTAGTAAATGTTAGTTTTTCGGACTACTTTAAAAATACAAAACCTTATAAAACCTAGTATTCAAAGATGCTCAAACGCTTTGAACCCCACAAAACCCCACTTTCATTACGGCATGATTACGGCATGTTTGTTATCAATTGTTATGGTTTGGACTACTGCAAAATACTACATCTCAATTGCTGCTCGGACTTGTCAAAACTTGACATTGATAACCTGTCAAAACCTGTTATTCAAAACCGTGTCATTTTTTTAAAATAGTGTTTTGGGTGCGAACTTCACTGCGTACTTGTTCTTTGCGAACCAACTTATCAGACTTGTTAGAACCTGAGTTTTCCGTAGTAGTTGCTAAAAAATCCTAAGTAATCCTAAGGTCAAAACATGACAAAACGTTACGTTTAATATTCTTATGGTCATTCCCAGTGTGCTTCATGCGCGCGCGCGCGTTTTATTGTACTTACGATCAAAAATAATAGATTAAATTTTTTGAAACATTCAATTTCCCGCCCTATAAAAAGAGCCATAACGGTGTAACTTCGTTGGTAACTTCATTGGTAACCAACTCATCTGACTTGCTTAATCTTTGCGAATAAATCACGTACCCAACCATCACGCTATAACACTTGCACTCCTATAAAAAAGGATGGTCTGCATGATTATCTTGACCATTCAGCCAATAAAAAAGCTCCCCATATTTAGGGAGCTATCCGTGCCAAGTTATCTAGCATCATAACAATTGTAGAACATCCGCCCAAACTTCGACCACCTCCCGATCTGCACCACTTTGGTCTTTCCATTTTCTTGTTCTCAAGCTGCCCTCAATATAAACCTTGCTGCCTTTCTTGAGGTACTTACTCGCAATTTCAGCTAAACGTCCGTTGGTGCTGATTCTGTGCCATTCTGTCGCTTCCTTGCGCTCTCCAGTGGTCTTATCTTTCCAGTGGTCGGTAGTTGCAACGCTGAATGTCGTAACGCTGCCACCATTGGGAAATTGTTTAGTTTCAGGGTCACGACCTAGCACACCCATTAAAATTACTTTGTTCACGTTTGGCATTGTTCAATCTCTTAAATTTTCTCAGAATGTCTATTTTCTATGGGCAACATGGGCAACATAGGCAACATGCTTGCTATCAAAGCATTTCAGGCTGTTGCCTCTTTTTTTCCACTTGGGCAACATGGGCAACAAATTAAGTTTTATCTGAATTGTTGCCTTTGTTGCCTGTTGCATTTTTATATGGGCAACACGCTCAAAGCCTTTATTTATAAGGTTGTTGCCCTTGTTGCCTTTGTTGCCCTGTATTTTTGCTATTCCCAACTAAAAATAGTGTCTTTTACGGCATAAACTCGAATAGCTTTAGTTCGACTAGGGAGGCGAACCGTTTTAGTGTTCTTGCTTGTGTCATGCTCTAGTAATTTTTCAACCAATAAAGCCTTTGCAACTTTTCGGCTATCATGCCCCTTACACACTTCATTTTTAAATTGCTCAGGTAGCACAAGAAACAACTTTTCGCCGTTCTCGATCTTCCAGTAGCCTACTCGATTAAGTATCTTCTCGATGTGGTCAGGGTCGGGAGTAATTGCCTCAAATCGGCTTGATTCATTCGCCTCAAAGAATGCCTTAACATGCAAAATATATTCTTTGGTTTGATAATCGCCGACATACTCAAAGTCTTTCACCCATTCATTAAAAACAGTTTTCACGGCGTTAAAGGCTGTGCCTGTCTGCCATCCTGTAATGCCTGCTTGGGTCGCCAGTTCGCCTGCCGTAGCAATCAAAGCAAAAGCATTTGCCACACGTACAATATGACCTTGTTTATGCTCTGCAATTAACTCTAGGTTATATCGCTCTAATAGCTGTCTAGCCGTGGCTATGGCGGTTTTCTTGTCACTGGTGAGGTAATTCAGCCATGCCATGCCTGCAACGCCATAGGATTGATTAGAACGCTCTACAAGTAGTCTTGATTGCTTTGCACCATCTTCGGCGAAGTCGATCTGATCAAATAAGCCATACTCGGACTGGTCTATATCAATATCAATCAAACGGATTTCTTGACCTAGTTTGGTCTTTTGTCCGTTCTCCTGCATGATTTCCTTGAGGCTCTTTTCCCCTGTAGACAAGAATATGACTTTCCATGCGTATGAGGGTTTAGCGGTGATTTGCTTGGTTAATCGTGCCTTACCTTTGCCATTGGCAAGCATATAGGCAATGTTGCCCAGCTCTTTAGGATTGGCAACCTCTCCGATTTCATCCAGTGCCAAGAATCCATCATTGTGAATATATGCCGTATGCTCTAAAGCGTTACCTGTCGACTTCCATGTTTTGCAATAGTTGCTTGGTTTACCCCATACACTACAGCCGACATATAACGCCGTGGTTTTGCCTTTGGATGATTGCCCTTTAAAGTGAACGCCTGCACCTGTCTGTTGCTCCAGTGGTGCGAGTAATTGCCCTGCAAAAGCTGAACTCAAGGCAACCACTAATTTTGAATGAGTGGAAAGAGGCATAGAGATGTCTTGTTTCCATTGCTTTAATGTGCCTTTGCTCTGATAGTTGCTATCAATCCCTTGTGTGGTCTGATAAACAATCAAATCGTCATTCTCATGCTGTCCGATCTGTTGGTTAGGCAAGACAAAGACATCATCATGCCACCCAACACGGTCAACACATAACGCCCTTGTATCAGTCGGAAAACTCATTAAATAACTTTGCAGTAAATTTCTTGCTCTGCCATCGGGTGCAATAATGACACCTTGATAGGCGAGGGCTTTGCGAAGCTCTACGCCATCCGATTGAAATAGCTCCATAGACAAGGCTTGAGTATGTTTAACCCCATCCGCATCACGCCATTCGAGCAAACGCCCCCATGCGTTATTAGTGGTATCTCTCGTTTGAGCCAATACCTTGATCGGACTTGAGATATAACGCCTCAACTCATCCTCTTTGGTTTGTTCAATGTAATACAAGCCATTTTCAAGGAGATGAAATACACCGTCACCATATTTAAACGGTTTGGCTAAATGTCCTTTGGGAGGGGCTTTGGCTTGATCAATCGCTGTTTTAATCATGCCGTCCAGTTCATCCTGTGGCATCGCAAAATTAGGCGGTTCAGGAATAAACGCCAGTTTTACATCAAGGTCAGTATAACGGCGTTGTATGTCGTCCTGTTGATGGACTGGGGCAATCACATATAGATCAGGATGTGCTTTCATTAATGCCTTGAGGGCATAGGCTTTGATCTTGCTATCACTATATGGGGCATAGACTGGATATGTCGTTTTAAATGCAAGGTGAATGTCATCAGTCACGAGCAATGGTAATTCATTTAGCTTTGACCGATTGAAATACAAGCCACCATGACCAAAAACAATATCCTTGAATCCCTCAATCGTTGGATTGGTAAATACCGCACCTGTAGGCTGTAGGTTTTCGTCAAAAAGATCAAAAACCGCCAAGCCATATAGAGCTTCATTACTAGATTCACCATACTGGGTGGCGTTCTCAATCAATGAACGGCGGATTTCTATAGAACAACCGCCCATCGTTTTAACCATTGCACCGTGTAGCGGATTGTTGTTAAATAATGGGACTGTATATTCTTCAAGTGCTTCAACAATTGAATTGCTTGCATCATTGCCCACTTCCTCAAGTGGGCTTTGTTGTTTCTGAGGGGTAGCATTTGATATGCCACCCTCAAGCATATCGGGCATGGTATCCCATGAGGGTTTTATATTCATTTATTGCCCCCTTGTCCTTTCCATTCTTTTTCGTATTGTTTTGCTGTTTTTTCATGATAGGCATGACGTTCTTCTGCAAGATATGAGTACATATCTAAAACTGTACGCAAGTCATCAAAATAGATTTGATGTACACCTTGTTTCTGTAGTTTTTTGCTTAGGTCTATGAAGTCACGGCGAATACGATCAATGGCCGTTTGCATCCATTTCATATCGTATTCAGCCAACGACTGAATGTCGTGCATGTCGCCAGCATCGTATTTTTTAGGTGCATTTGTAGAATTGATTTGATTAGGCATGATGATTGCCTCCTTACAGTTTTGAGTTTTTGAGATTTTCACCAGTAAATAACTGGTGAGGGGATTCACTCTCGGACTGTAAGTACCGCCCTGCATATTCGCCTAGTGGCTTATTTTGCAATGTCATCCCCTCATAGAGGGATTTCAGCCTTGTTTGCGTAGCTGATACGCTTGTGCTGTGTATGTGCATAGATTGAGAGCCTATGCAGATTTTAGGCACAATAAAACCACAATGACGCTGTGGGGTGACGCTTACAGATTTTGAGAGGTCTACAGCATAAGCGGAACGTCCACAGCTTGCAATAATAAATATCGCCAGTAGCCATATTAGAATCAATTTAAAAAGGTTTGAATAAAGTTCTTTCATGCTGCCACCTCTTTTAATTCATATCTGGCATGTGTGCCTTTATTGTTTAGGTTTGGTTCGTTATGGGTCACGATTTCAAAACCTTGCTTTCTTAATCGGTCAATGACAGCCGAAAGGCGGTAGCAGTCGCATAGCTCTATGGCTTCGGCTTGGCTGATGGTTTTGCCTTGTTGTAGGTGGTCTAGGATGGTTTGGTCTTGAGTAGTTTTGTTCATGTTATGCCTCCAGTCCTTGCGCCTGCATCCATGCCTGCACATCAGATAAACGCCATACTGTGATGCTGCCTAGTTTGATTGGTTGAGGAAATTCACCTTGTTTCACCCACTGCCATATGGTCTTGTCAGATACGCCTAGAATGCCCCTAGATGCTGGACGTGCTGATATACGCTTGGTTTGCCCTTTGCACTTGCCTGCTTTATGGGTTTGGATACGCTCCTTGCGTTCAGGGAAATTGGCAAGGTCTTTGATGCGTAGGAAAGCATCAGGGTTTTGTAGAATGGCTATTGTCATAGATTCACCTATCAATTAAATGTTTCCCCTGTCAGTTCGTGGCAAGGGTTGATAGATGAAGTATTTATCTTGTTGTTTTTTAATTCATTTCATGCAATGAACATAAAATTGCATTGCAATATTAAATCATGGCATTTTATTTGTTATCAAAGATTTATAAATACCGTTTGCCTTTTTCATTATCTTATCAGTCGTACTTTTTGATAATCCACTCCCAACGCCGTATTCAGTTTCGATAGACTGCAATATAGCATTTTGTGACTTGTGTCTTTTTGTAGTAATTGCACTTTGTAGTTTTTTTAATAGCACAGCAATAAATAGTAGTTCACTGTTTTTCAAAGATATTTCAATATCATTTATTGCATTTTCAGCTCCAAGACTGCCATTTTTCTGCTGTAGTTCAGCTATGGTTTGATCTTTACTAACCATTTCCTGCTTTAATCGTGCAATTTCAGCATTCAAGTCTTCAATGGTTGGTGTGCCACAATTAGATAGATTTTGTTGTTGCTTTAACGATTCGAGTTGATGATCTTGATCAATCTCCTGTTGTGTTCTTAAATTTATCCATATATTAGACGCATGGAATACTTGCCATTCGATATATTTTTTAACTCTAAAAGGTTGGATAAATTCAAAATTTAAAATGTCCTCTATTTTCCAATAAAAAAAATCGGTCTTATGTATTATGTCTAAATTATTTTTATGATTTTTCTCAAAAGTAATTTTGCATTGATCAATATTTTTATAGTCAATGTCTACAAAATTATTAAGCAATTGAAATAAATTATTATTTTCTGAATTTACCTTGATGATTTTCCAATCATCTCTCTTTTTATAAATTGGAATTTCAGCAACATCATTAAATGAAAATAATTTAATTACTTCTGAAAAACTTTTTCCTTGTGATTCAGAAATATGGCTCATTAGCTCAACACAACTTATATAATATTGAAATTGCTCTTTTATATAGCTAGGTAAGTCGGTTTTTAAATTCTTATCTTCAATTAGTATTTTATTTTCTTGTTCTGACTTTGTAAGTGGATTATGTAGCCCATTCGTTGTATCTAGTAGTAAAATTAAATCCTGTTTTAAAAAATAAATATCTTTAAAATCAATTGTCACTCCATTTTGATGATAAAAAACATATTCCATAAATTCACCATCTATATGGCTATCCATGATTTTATTTGTACATCCTTTGCTAAATAGTCCGCTATACCCAAAAGCCTCTCTTAGTGCATCACTTGTAAAGTCTTCATAGGTGATTAGTCTGATATGATTAGCCCCATAACCTGTATAGGTGGTTAGCAAATCAACCTCTTTTGCCCATGCTATTTCTAAATTTGTGTGATTGTTATTAAGAGAATCTAATAATCGCATCCCCATGTCGATAACTGAGAAATAACCCCTTACATGCCCATCGTAAATTTTGCCTTTATAATGTGGATCTTTTTCCTCTATCCAAAGAGAATGCCCATTAAAGTAAAAACAAGGTTGGAGTCTATTTTCTGCGGAACACTGAAATAAATCTCTAATATTTAATTTTTCAGATTCATCTAAACTCTTATTTAAAAATAAAAGTGATTCTTCTATCGAGAAATATTTTTTCAATTCATGCCTCCCACAGCATCCCAAAAGATACTAGATCAACATATTGGGTATATGCTTTCGGATGCCTCCTAGACCTAGCTAATCCAGTATATTAAACCGCTTAGGTCATGGCTAGGCGTGGAAAGTATTAGCACGGCGTTATTTGTCGTTTATGTGTTATGCGGTCTTATGCTTAGGGAATGGAATGACATTCTGTTTTAAACTGTCGAGATAGTCCGCCCATTGCTGCATCATCTTTTTACGCTGCGCTATAAACTTGGTGCGGTTATAGGCTGTACCCAAGTTATCAGGTACTTTGTGGGCTAATTGATGCTCAATAACGCTTACAGGGATGCCCATTTCTTCATTAAGAATGGTTCTAGCCATTGCCCTAAAACCATGTCCTGTGATTTCTTCCTGTGTGTCATAACCTAAACGGCGTATTGCTGCATTGATTGCGCCGTCACTCATAGGGATTTTATTGTTTCGGTAGCCAACAAATATATGTTCATGCTGACCTGTTAAGCATTGCAGTTCTTTTAAAATCTCGATTGCCTGTTTTGACAAAGGTACAATATGGTCCTGCCTGGTTTTGGTAATGAAGTAACGCCATTCCTGTTTATCAAAGTCTATCTCGCTCCACTTGGCTTTCCTTAATTCGCCAATTCTCACAAAAAACAAAGGTGCTAACTTAAATGCACTTTTTACAACAAGTGTTGTATTGGGAATGCTATCTATTGCCCTTAAAAATTCGCCTACTTTGCTTGGGTCTGTAATCGCTGCAAAGTTCCTTGTTTTTACGGGGAGTAATAAACCGTGTAATGCTTGGCTTGGGTCGTTTTCATTTTTACCTAATGCCATGCCGTACCTAAATATCTGCCCACATTCCTGTAACGCTCGTTTGGCTGTATCAGGTGAGCGCCCCTCGATGCGTTTAATCACGCTCAATAGATCAGGTGATTTAATACTGGCAATATCCTTTGCACCGATAAACGGAAATATATCCACCTCTAAACGAGCTTTTGTTTTTACGCTGGTGCTTTGTGCCCATGTCTCTACTTTTTTCCTATACCACTCCATTGCCACATATTCAAAGCTATGCTCGCCGTTTAACTGGGTTAGGTTGCTCTTTTTGGCTTGGTTTGGGTCTATGCCCTCATTTAGCGTTTTCTTTGCCTCTGATACCTTAATCCGTGCATCTGCTAACGATAGATCAGGATAGCTTCCCAAAGTAAGTGAACGCTGCTTGTTTTGGTATCGGTAGGCATATATCCAAGTCTTACGACCAGTTGGAAAAACATGCAGTTGTAGCCCGTTGGTATCGCTGTATTTATCAGGCGTTTTTTTATTGGGATTGGCTTTAATTCGTCTTAGCTGTGCATCAGTCAACATAAGGCTTTCCCCCTTATTTGTTGGTATAAAATCTAGCGGACTGTTGGTATGAAATTAGGGCATTTGTTGGTATTAAATTGCTGGTATTGCTTTATACCAACAAAAATACCAACAAAGTATAGGTGATTAAGGGGGATGGATGGTAGTGGCTAGGGGTATAAAAAAAGGCTTAAACCTTTATGATTTAAGCCTTTGGTAATGTCTAGTAGTGTCTATTCTTATCAATTTGGTGGCGGGACCCAGGATCGAACTGGGGACACACGGATTTTCAATCCGTTGCTCTACCGACTGAGCTATCGCGCCAATGGGGTGTATTAAGCCGTATCTCAGCTCAATAGTCAATAATTATCATGAGCTTTTGATTTGATTGCCCATTTTTCACGCAATCAATTTTGGGTAAAAAAAATCCCCGATGGGATCGGGGATTGAAAATACAAATTATGGTGGCGGGACCCAGGATCGAACTGGGGACACACGGATTTTCAATCCGTTGCTCTACCGACTGAGCTATCGCGCCAAAGTGGGCGTATTAAACAATGTTTAAACACGTGCGTCAAGCAAATTTGCGGATTTTCCTATCAAACGTCTAATTTTACTGCAAATCGCAAACCAATTAGACTTTAATTCTAGATTTTGCCCAAATGCGATAAACAACGATGAATTGCTCCACAACCTGGTTCAAAATGCTTTACACCTTGTTCCTCTTCTATACGGCACACTTCTTCAACCAAACGCTCTGCAACCCCACGTCCACGATTGGATGGATGTACGACAATATATTCTAAAACACGGCTTTCACCTTGTCCTGTTGCCCAAATTGCACCTATAATTTTGGTGTTAAATTCAGCGGTATAAACTGTGGTATATTGCTGTAGATTTTGCGCAAGTTGCTCCATTGCATCTTGCCCATCACCAAACTCTGGGCTGGTATCGTAGAGTCGCTCGAGCTGAGTACGAATTCCTAGATTATCTAGTGTACTGTAAGCATGTACGGTAATAGGCATTGATAAACCCTCCTGAGCAAACTATGATGCTGTCACTTTTTCGTCACAGCGAAACTATCGGTTTTTAATTCTATCATTTTTAACGTTTTTTGAGGAACGTGTCCATGACGCAACGTATCAGTGAAGTGGTAAGAAACACCAACGAAACCAAAATTCGAGTTCGTCTCAATCTCGATGGTACGGGTCAAGGCACACTCAACACTGGGGTTCCATTTTTAGACCATATGATTGATCAAATCAAGCGTCATGGTCTATTTGATATCGATATTCATTGTGATGGTGACCTTGAAATTGATGACCACCACACGGTGGAAGACTGTGGAATCACGCTGGGACAAGCCTTTGCGCAAGCTTTAGGTGATAAAAAAGGCTTACGTCGTTATGGTCATTTTTATGCACCATTAGACGAAGCATTGTCCCGTGTTGTGGTTGATCTGTCTGGTCGTCCGGGTTTATTTATGGATATTCCATTCACTCGCGCTCGTATCGGCACGTTTGATGTCGATTTGTTCTCTGAGTTTTTCCAAGGTTTTGTCAACCATGCGTTAATGACCCTGCATATTGACAACCTGAAAGGCAAAAACAGCCACCACCAGATTGAAAGTGTGTTTAAGGCGTTGGCTCGCGCATTGCGTATGGCATGTGAAATTGATCCACGTGCAGAAAATACCATTGCTTCGACCAAAGGTAGCTTGTAATGACACGTATTGCTTTACTTGATTATGGTATGGGTAATTTACACTCTGCAGCAAAAGCTTTAGAGCATGTGGGTGCAACTGTCGATGTGACCAATGATCCAAAACTGATTGCTAAAGCAGATAAAATTGTATTTCCTGGTGTTGGTGCAATGCGTGACTGTATGCAAGGCATGCATGAGGCAGGAATCGATGAGGTAGTACGTCAAGCTGCGTTTAACAAACCTGTATTAGCCATCTGTGTCGGCATGCAAGCACTACTGCAAAGTTCAGAAGAAAATGGCGGTGTCGATGCTTTAGGTATTTTTGACGGTGTTGTTAAACACTTTCCTGAAATCCCAAATTTAAAAGTACCGCATATGGGCTGGAACCAAGTCCATCAACTTGATCCAAGTCATCCGATGTGGAATAACATTGAGCAGGACGCACGTTTCTATTTTGTGCATAGTTATTATGTTGAGCCAAAAGATCCAGCGATCACGGCAGCAACTTGTGATTATGGCGTGAATTTCTGTACGGCGATTCACAAAGACAATTTATTCGCGACCCAATTCCATCCTGAGAAAAGTCATATTGCTGGTTTGCAGTTGTTAAAAAACTTTGTGGAATGGAAGATTTAATCCAATCAAACAGCAGCAATACGCTGAATAACGATTTTCCATAATGAAAAAGCCAAGTTTTCTCACTTGGCTTTTTCATTTCCATAAAACTGTTTAAGCTCAACCAAAAGTTTTGAGTTTCATAAAATGGAAATGCAGCAACAAACAACTCTTTTAAAAACGGCGATTGCTCTACTTTTCCAACATTTTTTTTGTCAAAAGCAAAAAAAATCAGCACTTCAAACTGGTCTGTCAAACAGCTAAGTCCCCAACAAATCAATTATGCTGCCGCCGATGCTTATACCGCATTGTTGATATACCAATACCTATATCATCAGCAGTTACTACCTCCTCAAATTCGACAACAAATTGCAAGAATACTTTAAGGTTCAACAGACAAGGCTTAGCGATTGATCAATACTTTGTTAATATGTAGCCAATTTAAACTTTATGATGACGCTAGGAGCGAAAGCATGCTAATCATCCCTGCAATAGACCTGAAAGATGGTAAATGTGTTCGTTTAAAACAAGGTCGTATGGAAGACGATACCGTTTTCTCTGATGATCCTGTCGCAACTGCACAACATTGGGTTGATGAAGGCGCACGTCGTTTACATTTAGTTGATTTAAATGGTGCTTTTGCAGGTACGCCAATTCATAAACCTGTGGTGGAAGCGATTGCACGCGCACAACCAGAACTTCCAATTCAAATTGGTGGTGGTATTCGTTCACTTGAAACCATCGAACATTATTTGGAAGCAGGTGTATCTTTTGTCATCATCGGTACAAAAGCAGTAAAAGAACCTGAATTTGTTGAAGAGGCATGCAAACGCTTTGCAGGTCATATCATTGTTGGTATTGATGCAATCAATGGTATGGTTGCGACAGATGGCTGGGCAAATGTAACTGACGTGAAGGCAACTGATCTTGCAAAACGTTTTGCAGATGCTGGTGTTTCAAGTATTGTGTATACCGATATCGCACGTGATGGCATGATGCAAGGTGTTAACGTTGAGCAAACTGTTCATTTAGCACAATACTCTGGCTTACCTGTGATCGCTTCAGGTGGTGTGACCAATCTGGATGATGTTCGCAACTTAAAAGGTCAGCAAGGTATTTTAGGTGCTATTACAGGTCGTGCAATTTATGAAGGTACATTAAACCTTCGTGAAGCACAGCTCTTGTTGGATGATAATCGCCTGTAATCTAATGCAAAAGAAGCTATCTTTTCGATGGCTTCTTTTTTATTTAATACAACACATTACGAATAAATTTTAATACGCATGTGCCACGATTAATATAACGATAGCTCACATCACTTTCAAAAAAAATTGACTGACCTGCGCAAATCACACGAGTTTCATTTTCAAACTCAAGGCTTAACTCACCTTCTAAAACATAAATGAGTTCTCGCCAGCCGATTGGATCTGCATCGGCACAATATTCCTCTCCTACCGCAAGTGACCAATTCCACAACTCAGTTTGGGTATGTGTTGGTACAGCAGCCAAAAGTGTCGCATGGCTGTCTTGAGCTTTTCCTTGCCATGCAAGCGCATTCACAATTGCGTTTTCACTTACATCAGGATTACTCACAAGTCTTTTAAAATCGACAGCCAAAACAGCAGCAATCGCATCTAGCTTGGCTAAACTAATATTTACTTGTCCTGCTTCCAAGGCAGCAATAGTCCGTCGACTCACACCTGCCCGATCCGCTAATTCTTGTTGGCTGAGTTGTGATTGATCGCGGAAATAACGAATATTTTTTCCTACATATTGCAGAACAGTTTCAGCTTGGTTCATTTACATTCGTAATCAAATTAATTTAAGTGCAATATATTGCACAAAACTCTAAAATAATACAATATGTGCAATATATTGCACTCCCATCTTAGGTTTGTTGTTGTGACATCTTTATCTCAATCTCCCAAAGCAGCTCAATTTGCACTCATTTTCATTACCATGATTTGGGGTGGAACTTTTCTAGCGGTGCAATACGCTCTGAATTTTAGTAGCCCTATGTTTTTTGTGGGCTGTCGTTTTGCTATCGCAGCCTTGGCGATTTTTTTAATCTCAATGAAATCAATGCGTGGATTAACTTTAAAAGAAATACTTGCAGGAACGGCGATTGGTATCGTGATTGCGATTGGTTATGGCACCCAAACCATTGCGTTACAAACGATTTTAAGTAGTGAATCTGCCTTTTTAACCGCACTGTACGTGCCTCTTGTCCCCATTTTAATGTGGGTTATTTTCCAAAAAAGACCTTCTCTGATGACATGGTTAGGAACTGCACTCGCTTTTACTGGATTAGTGCTTTTAACTGGAAATGGCATCTCCAATATCAGTTTAAGCTATGGACAAACACTGACCTTAATTTGTGCCTTTGTGATTGCGCTAGAAATTATTTTGATTGGTTATTTCGCAGGAAAAGTTAATTTAAGACGAGTCACCGTTATTCAATTGGCTGTTGCATCATTTTTATCATTTGCCAGTATGCCATTGGTTGGCGAACATAATATTCCTAGTTTTTCATGGCAATTAAGCATTCTAGTGCTTAGTTTGGGTTTAGCCAGTGCACTGATTCAATTTGTAATGAATTGGGCACAACGAATGGTCGATCCAACCCGTGCTGCAATTATTTATGCAGGTGAGCCTGTTTGGGCAGGCTTATTTGGGCGCATTGCGGGTGAGCGACTGCCTTTACTGGCATTGCTGGGAGGTTTAATGGTGGTTCTAGGGGTGTTGGTCAGTGAGTTAAAATGGAACAAGCCTAAACAAAAAGAGCGCTAAAAAGCACTCTATGCTGCTGATGACTCTTTCTTTTTGATTAACATACACGAATGCACATGCTCAATAATCATGCTTTATTCTATTTTATTGGTACATGGGTTTATTATCATTTAATGCGATTAAACCTCGAATTGCTCGATATACAATCCACACCCATGCAGCAAAAATCACGAACCCACAAAATATAGTACTTGAGAGTGCGACACCTGCAAAAGCATTGGCATTATCGCCTGTAAAAAACAGAAAGAAAAATGGGATAAATGCAATGATATTCCAAGCCAAATACCACCAAAAGGTACGAATTTGCCAAGTAAAATGACTCTCAAAAATTGAACCTTGCACATCACTACGTTTTACATAGTTAATAATTAAAGCAATAATCGCCAACAAACCACCACTAAAAATCGCAATGATATAAAGGACATAGAGAACCAAAGTTAAGGTGCGGTTTGGATCTTGATCAACGGAATAATTCATTTTTATTTATCTCCAAAAACTCCCCTCCCAATCAATAAAACACATTGAGTGGAGAAATTAACCAACATATCAACAATATATGAAAGACTATGGTACAGAAATAAATCTTACGAAACGGTTGTTTTTGTGTTTTATGTCTCAGTTTTTGCTGAGCAAGCCACCCTCCACACCAACCACCCAAAGAGTCCACGATATGCAAAGTCTGCTCTGGAACACGGCGATTTCCCAATTGTGCTGCTTCTTTATCTTGCGCATACAACCAATAACTAACGACATTCATCAGGCTAACAAACAGCAAAGTATACGGCGGCAGCAATTTACTAAAACTTGCAATCAGCATAAATACAATATAAATCACAATACCAATCTGCATCGCTGACCAACGCTTGGCAGATGTCGGCTGAGTAGGTTTGCTGCGATGTTCAATTACTTGTGATGCTTTTAAATAAGTTGCTTGCTGAGCGCGATAACGACCGCGCTCATCCAAAATGACTAAATATTCCAAGGCACACCCCACAATTGGACGCGGCCCTGTGCGAGCAAAGTCTTTGATATGGATAAAAACACGATCTTTATGTGCATCATTCGGTTGAATAAAGCCATAGCCTTTATCATCGAACCATTCAACTAAACGCCCTTGATCTCGCATATTCCTACCCTAAACCTAAAACTTGTTGTAAACGGTTTTGTAACATCATGCGCATTTCCATAGGGTCTTTTTGTGAAATATCTTCACCTGTCCGCCCTTCTGCTGCATTTTTCTGTGCGACCTGTAAACGCATACTCCAAAAACGACAAGCTGCCATTGCGAGGAAAATATCCAGACAAGCCAATTCATCTTGTGTCAGTGGACGAATGCTTTGATAAGCACCTAAGAATGCTTCAGCTTTTTCTATATCCAAATGGGCTTGTGGATAAGCTGTACAGAAGTCATTGATACTAATCGCAATATCAAATAGCCATTCATCTTGATTGAGTTCATAAAAATCAAGAATACCTTGTAATTGGTCACCCTGAAACAAGGTATTATCCCGAAATAAATCAGAATGAATAAAGCCTATTGGTCTGTTTGGATATGCTTGCGTAATCACTGTAAATAAGTGAAAGACCTGATTTAAAAGTTGTTGATCTGCTTGAATCAATTGAGGACGTAATTGGTTTGCTACTTCAGACCAGTATTGATGATTGCGATTAAAATCACGTTCCAAAGGAAAGCCCTGCAAAGCCAAATGCAATTTTGCCTGCGCTTGAGCAATCGCCTGTACTTGTTTAATACTGGCTTGTTCAGGATGTTCACCCATCAAACGAGGTGCAATTTGAGCAGGTTTATCTGCAATGCTATGAATCGCCTGTCCATTGTATTTTAAGGGCACCGCCACAGGTACGCCTGCCTTACCCAAACAATCCAGTACAGGCACCAGTTCACCTGCCCCCTCAGCATCTAATTCTTCAAAAACCGTTAAAACATAGTGTTTCTGTGATTGATCCACCAAAAAATAATTGGTGTTTTGAATACCGCCCTGGATTGGAATCAGGTCAATGATCGCTAAACCATAAGGCTCAGCGAATGCTTGAACTTCTTCTAAACTCAACGGGGTATAAACCGACATGGAAAACCTGCAAAAAATAGCTGTGAAGTTTGATAGAATACCTTTTCCCTCCATGAAGGTGTAGCACCCCTTTCTTTATTGGCGATTTTTTGGAAAATTTTATGCTCGCAAAACGTATTATCCCTTGCTTAGATGTTGATAATGGTCGAGTCGTCAAAGGCGTTCAATTTCTTGATATTCGTGACGCAGGTGACCCTGTCGAAGTCGCACGTCGCTATAACGAACAAGGCGCCGATGAAATTACCTTTTTAGATATTACTGCTACCCATCATGGACGCGATACAACTTACCGTACGGTAGAACGTATGGCTGAAAGCGTGTTTGTACCTTTAACTGTTGGTGGTGGTGTCCGTAAAGTTGAAGATATTCGTTTATTACTAAATGCGGGTGCTGATAAAGTCAGTATCAACTCGGCAGCGGTATTTACGCCTGAGTTTGTTCAAGAAGCTTCTCAACGTTTTGGCGCACAATGTATTGTGGTCGCAATTGATGCGAAAAAAACTGGCGAAAATAAGTGGGAAATCTTTACCCACGGTGGTCGTAAGCCAACAGGAATTGATGCGATTGAATGGGCTGTGAAAATGGCTGACTTCGGTGCGGGCGAATTGCTGATTACCAGTATGGATGCCGATGGAACCAAAGCGGGTTATGACATTGCCTTGATGCGTCAGATCAATGATCGTGTCAATATTCCGACCATCGCATCAGGTGGTGTAGGCAATTTACAACATTTGGCTGACGGAATTTTGAAAGGCGGTGCAGATGCGGTACTGGCTGCTTCAATTTTCCATTTTGGTCAGCACACCATTCCAGAAGCTAAGCAATATTTGGCTGAGCAAGGGATTGAAATGCGTCTTTAAACGCAAGTATTACTCAAAAAACCAACCTCTCAAAATCTATCGTTTGAGAGGTTTTTTATTCACTCAACATTTCCTCAGGCAAAAAAATACCTTGCTGAGCAAGGTATGGAAACTGCGTTTATACAACGCTAGAGGGTAAACGTGAATTTTGTCATTTTGAAAATTCTGTGCATTTCAAATGCTTGAATCAAAATAGCTATAAAATGAACAAAAATATTGACATTAAAAACAGATTTTATTGACAATTCACGACATGGACGACTGAAGTATTGTCGTGATTCGTCAAAATTTTGGTGCTTTATTGTCACACTTCGCATTTTTCACTAAGCAACTGATTCTTGTTGCTCAGTTTCTGCTACAGGCGCTTTGACTAATTTTGGTTTTTGCTCAACCCATTTCGCTGGAAAAACCGACTCGATCGCTTGGGTCAATGCTTTTGAAAGTGGTGCAGGTAACGGTAGACCGAGCGGATTAGCTTCTTTTAAATCAGCCGAAGATACAACTCGTGTTCCCATCACATAATCAAACCATGGTCGCGTTACACACCAGTTAGCATCTTGATTCGAATTCATATGATGATCATAATGCCAGGGAATACGTTTTTTTGCCCATTCTGGCTCTAAATGAGAACGGCGATGCACATAATAATAATTCCCCGCACTATAAATCGCTGCAAGCGCCATGCCTTTTGAAAAAGGATAGAACACAACACTTAGCACACCTGCGGCTACAGCAAGTGACATTAACTCATTGCGCGTACGCCAGTTGTCCAGACCCTCGACATAACAATCATCAGAAAAGCCCTGCTTGCGCACTTCACGGTGGTGTGCCCAGTGCGATTCCATCTGTTTTGGCGTTGGGCTGAAACGTGGCTTGCCTTTACGGTGAACCCCATGCAGTAGATATTTATGGGCAAACCATTCATAACCGTTTGCAATCACCAAACCTGCAACAAAACCCTTCAACATGGTTTTCTCCAAATGTTTCCTTATTTTTTTAAAGATATAAATTTTTGTAGGCGAAGTATTGACGATACGATATATTTATATTGACAAAACACGACAGAATAAGGAGTAGACAGGATGTCTCAACTCAAGAATTATACAGGATCAGTTTACGGTGGCTTGGGTCATTTACTGGCGACTTATTGTGAAGCTAAAAATCTAGCTTTACCCGAACAATTACAAAAAATTCAAAACCTTGAACGCTTTGATTATGTCATTTGGCGGGATCTACTTGAAGAGTTGAATCAACTACATCCAAAAATCGGTTTAGGATTAGAAATTGCGGAATACGTCCAACCCAAGCATTTGGGAATTATTGCTTATCTCGCACTGTCATGTGAAAACTTGGGCGAAGCATTGGCGCGTTATCATGATTTTCATCGCTTAATTTATGATGGTAGCCCTCTCGTCGTTGAATTTAACCCACCCTACGCATCAATCCGCTGGGAAGCTCCAGAACCCAACCCAACCCAATTAACAGATGAAATTGCAATTGCGCTGATGGTGCAATTCCATAAGTTATTTCTGTCAGGTGAAGATCTCAATCTACACGAAGTGCATTTTGTGAATACCGCACCGAAAAACATTATGGTTTATGAGCAGTATTTCCGTTGTAAAGTCCGTTTTGATCAGCCTAAAACTCAGCTACTTCTACCTGTTACCGAAGCCTTTAAGCCACTTCGAACAGGCGATCACACTTTACAGCAATTGTTGCTACAACAAGCTCAAGCTTTATTGGATAAGCTTCCCAATTCCACTCAACTCGATCAACGTCTGCAACATGCAATTTTGACTGGATTACAAAAAAATCAATATCAAATCGATTTTATTGCACAAAAATTAGGATTATCGGTCAGACAATTACAACGCCACTTACAACAGCAAAACACCACCTTTCAGGAACGTGTGCAACAAGTACGTTTTATGCTCGCAACGGAATATTTAAAAGATCCGCATTTGAGCCTACAAGAAATTGCCTTGCTACTTTGCTATTCGGAACAAAGTGCTTTTCAACGTGCATTTAAAATTTGGACTGGTTTAACTCCACAACAGTGGCGAAAGAACAATACCATTTATAGTTCTTAATCAAATTAATAAGGAAACGATGGTTTCTTAAAGCATTTTTTATAGAAATGGATTTTCGATTTCATGTTCAGGTGGGCGCTGAATTTTCTCAGGGAGATTTTCCTGCTCTAGGGCTGTCACCACCTCATTCATAAAGGCCTGCAACTTTCTGGCAGCCTTTAAACCTGCTTGATCTTTTGTGATTTGCAAATTGCCATATAGACTTACACAGTCCACTTGATTTTCCAAAGTCAGATCATAAATTGCCGAAGACTGATCGCCTTGTTCAAAAGGTTTAAACATCTTTTCCTCTCATTGTTCTTTTCTGTTTTAGGCTATTTGAGTTAAGCATAACCACATTAGGATGGCTGCGAAATTAGCGCAACAATTGTAAGAAATACTGAACCAATGCATCAATCAATTGCTTGATTAAAGCTTGTTTGGTTTCCTCATCAATCTGCGGCAAATTAGTCTCATCAGTTTGTGTCTTCCCAGAAGAGAATTGCTGCTGTTGTGCTTGAATACTTGCCGTGGTTGCTTCTTCAGCACATTGACTTTGTCTATCCCAACTCACATAGCTAATTTCTTTATTGGCTTTAACTTGTTGTGCCGATGTAGGCAATTGATAAACATTACGCTTTTGTTGTTCTGTGAGTTGTGGAAATAAATTAATTCCTAACTTTTCTTCTAAATAACAGATGCTCACCACTTTAACCTGTAATGAATCATTATTCGGTGCATAGTACGCCCCAATAATCCCCTGTTTAGGTAAATACACGGCTTTGTATACCGCTGTAGGAACTATTACGCCATTCCCTATGGTTTTTAAACGCTTATCTTCAAAGATCGGTCCAGTCACAACATAGGCATCTTTATGCTGTTTAGTCACAATAGAACGCACCGCTTCTTCGAGTTTACGCCAAACTTCCTGATTATTCTTCGGTGATTGTGGCACCATATTGGCTAAAGAAAAACTGTCATGTTGTGCCGCAGTGTTATTCATATCACCATTCGGTGCCATATGTCCACGATCGTACCCAGAACCACGGTAGTCCGCTAACAATGCACGATGAGCGAGAGGCACTCGTGTTTCTTCGTGAAAACTATCTTCGCGCTTGATTTTAATACTTAAACGATCTGGGGTAAGGTATTCCGCTGACCACAATGGTGTTTTTGAAATACCTGAATACATCACATTAAAATCATTAAAACACAAAGCATAACTATCTTTTTTTAGACTTTCTTTTGTAAGTAAAGGAGGAACATCTCGATAAAATTGTTCTAAGCAAGCACCATGACTCGATGGCAAAGGAATTAATTTAGAAATTTTTTCATTACCAAATGCAATCGCGAAACTGCCTGTTGCGATCAAAGCAAGAACAATTTTTCCAAAATTTTGGCTCAAAAAAGCAAATTGTGTTTTACTCTTTTTGGTTGTTTTCTTCGCCATAACTAAATCAAAATCAATATGAATGCGAAGCTTAGCAATTCCATATTCAACTGTATATTGAGATAAAGCAAAGAACGACACTTTATGTCGCAAAACTGTTCACTTGATCACCAGATAATAGAAAAGGCACTCTAAAGTGCCTTTTTTTATGTTACCTAAATTTCAATTTGACTGCCTAACTCCACAACACGGTTGGTTGGAATTTGATAGAAGTCACTCACAGGGCTAGTATTACGTTGCATTGAGATAAATAAGCGTTCGCGCCACGGAGACATACCATCTCCCACACTATGAACAATACGATCACGTGAAATAAAGAAGCTAATTTGCATCAAATCGTATTCAAAGCCTAATTCTTCGTAAGCTTGAATCAAGGCTTTTGGCACATTAGGTTCATCTTTAAAACCGTAGAAAATTTTGATGCGATAGAAATGTTCATTCAACGTTTCAACACTAATTCGCTCCTCTTGAGGAACAAATGGAACATCTTCAATCACAACCGTGACTAAAATATTACGCTCATGTAGTACTTTATTGTGCTTAATATTATGTAGCATCGCATGCGGAACAACATTAGGTGTTCCGGTTAAAAAGACTGCATCGCCAGGTACCCGATGAACATTGTCCCCAATACTTTTCACAAATAAATCGAGTGATAGGGTGTCATGTTCAAGCTTAGCAAAAGTAAGCTCACGACCACGTTTCCACGTCATCAGGATCATAACCGCGACTGCACCGATCAATAACGGTACCCAACCACCTGAGAACATTTTTAATGATGCTGCTGCGACCAGTACGGATTCCAAAATAAAGAATGGAATAATCAACAGCATCACTTTTGGTAAGCTCCATTTCCATGCATAGTATATGAATACAGCAACTAAAATTGTGTCACATAACATGGTTAAGGTCACAGCCAAGCCATAAGCACTTGCAAGGTTTGAGCTGGTTTTAAAAATTAAAATTAAGATGACAATCGCGATCAGCAATAACCAATTCAGAAATGGCACATAAATTTGTCCTTCTTCAGAATCAGAAGTATGTTTAATGCCTAAACGTGGTAAATAACCCAATTGGATTGCTTGACGAGCTAAAGAGAAAACCCCAGAAATAACGGCCTGTGATGCAATCACAGCTGCCATCGTTGCCAAGATAATCATTGGGTACAAAGCCCAACTTGGGACTAGTAAATAGAATGGATTTTCAATCGCCGCAGGATTGCGAAGTAACAGCGCACCTTGTCCAGCATAATTTAATACAAGGCAAGGCAAAACGACACTAAACCAACCGAAACGAATTGGACGCGATCCAAAATGCCCCATATCTGCATATAAGGCTTCACCACCTGTGACCGTCAGAACAACAGCACCCATAATAAAAAATGCTTGTACAGGATGAGTGAAAATAAACTGAATTGCCCAATGAGGACTAACCATACCGAGTACGATGGGTGTTTGCACGACGCTAATGACACCCAAGATCCCCAATGACAAAAACCAGAGTAGCGTAATTGGCCCAAAAAATTTACCAACAAACGCGGTTCCGTGTTTTTGCATTAAAAATAATGTCGTTACAATTACAATTGCAATTGGCACAATAAACGGATCAAGTACATTGGTTGCAATTGATAGACCTTCAACAGCGGAAAGTACTGAGATTGCAGGCGTAATAATACCGTCACCAAAAAATAGCGATGCCCCAACAAAACCAATCGCAATTAAATAAATCTTCTTACTATCGGATATTTTTGCTTTGCGTAGATTCAAAGCAAGTAAAGCCATGATTCCACCTTCACCATTGTTATCCGCACGCATAATAATCGCGATGTATTTAATACTGATAATCAGCATTAAACACCAAAAAATAATCGACAAGATTCCCAATACATTTTCAGGTTGAATTCCTAAGCCATGTGCAGCATGGAAGGATTCTTTCAAAGCGTACAGAGGACTGGTTCCAATGTCTCCAAACACCACCCCTAATGCTGCCAATGCAGTGGCAGGTAAGGCTGCTTTTTTTGCAGTACTTTGCATATATTGTCTTCAATATAGAACGTTATATTCCTTAATATTATCATTAGCCAAGAAGTTTTTCTGCAAATCTGTTCGACTACAACTTGGCAGTCTGCTTTTTTTTAGTTACTATCGCACACCTTGGTGAGGTGTCCGAGTGGCTTAAGGAGCACGCCTGGAAAGTGTGTATACGTTTGCGCGTATCGAGGGTTCGAATCCCTCTCTCACCGCCAAGTTTACTTTCTATGATATCTCATAGAGTCATAAAAGCTTAAATCTAAAGGGTTTAGGCTTTTTTTATTGCCTTATGTTTTCCAATTGACCCTATTGAATCCTGAGATGGTTGGGGGTATAACTGGGGGCATAATAAATTACCCCTATTTTTTTACCCCCAAATTTCAATGGAATTAGCTTCAAATCTTAGGTTGAAAGCTATTTAAAACCATTGATTGATTGGAATTTACTGCGGTCAATTTGGGGAAAATTGATAAAAAATCAACAATCAAATTAAATTTATCTGTTTGCTCATTTTTTCGCTTGTTTTTTTAAATAGATTCTGTAGAATTCTCGCCACGTTGCCGGCATAGCTCAGTTGGTAGAGCAACTGACTTGTAATCAGTAGGTCCACAGTTCGAATCCGTGTGCCGGCACCATAAAATTCAAAAAAGGCTTAATTTTAAAGATTAAGCCTTTTTTATTGCCTAATTTTTAACTGCGCTGACCTGAATATAATGCACTAAACCATCTTGATAGAGTTTTCTACATAACTTTGCTGTCATATCAATTTTCAATTGTGCCAAGTCAAAATGTTTCCTTTCTTTTCTCTTATTTTCAATATAGACAGCAAAACCATTTAAAACAGGTTCGGAAAAATCCTGAATTTCAATCTGGGTAAATCCTTTTTGTATAAGCTTTTGTGTTAATTGTTGTTCACCCATTAAATTTTGCCAATTTACATCAGCGCTTTTGAGCAAATAACGGTATTGTTGTTTTTTTAAATTTGAACACTCTCGCCAAGCATCTGACCACATCAAATAATGAAATGCAATTCGACCTTTTGAATTCAAAACCAAAGATGTCGAATTGAGAAATGAATTCAAATCACTGTGATAAGCTGCATCTATACACAGCACTACATCAAATAAATTTAAAAGTTGCAGTGCGTTTAAATTCAAAAATGATCCACAATGAATTTGAACTTGGGCTAATTGTTTTTGAATTCGTTTGGCATATTCTGGCTGTAGCTCAACCGCACTGAGTTGTTGAATCTGATAATACCTAAGCCAATGTAAAAGACTTGCTCCCTGTCCACAGCCCAGATCTAAAACATGATCAGATTGTTTGAGTTGAATAGAAGCAGCGATTTGATCCGCTAGGTTTTGGCAAGCCTGTGGGTAATCATCATATTGGTTCTGCCAATAACCTAAATTACTCCAAGCAAGTAGAGAATCATCTCCGAGACGTTTTGCATCTATTGCATATTTATGTCCGAAAACTTTCTCAATCCATCCTTGCTTGGAGTAAGCCATATTTAATAACCCAGTTCTGGCGCAACTGAAACTTTCGGTTTAAGCCCAACGAAAGGCAATGGCGCACCTAAAATTTCAGAAATATGCATCGCCGAGGTCACCGCAGATTCTAAAATTGGTAATCCATCACATGACCACGAACCACAATAAAACACTTTACGATTGAGGTCTAAATGACGTTTTTGAATTTGTTTATTCAACGCAACCGTCTCTGAATCAACAACAGCACGCGTGAGCTGTACCTTAGAAATAATTTTCTTAGGGTCAATATCAATTACAGGGCACCAAGTTTGGAATACGGCATTTTTGCCGACTAGGCTTGGTTCGATTGAATTAATCCACACAGTGAATTGCTGGCGGCTAAAATTCCGATCCATCATATAACTTAATACTGCCCAATCTTTACGGCGTTGTGGCATCACGATTGGATCGGTGTGAATAACCAAATCACCTTGTTCAAAACGGAACTTTTTCAGTAATGCAATATCATCTGCAAATTGTGGTTGCTTGAGAAAATTTTCAATGGCTGGTGTTGGTGTTGCAATAACAACTCGATCGAACAATTGGCTTGCACCTTGTCCATTTTCTACCAAAATCTTATCGCCTTGTTCTTCTACTTTTTCAACAGGTGAGCCACTATGGATAGCAATTCCATCAATCAGTCGATTCACGAGTGCAGGTGTTCCCCCTTTCATTCGCAATAAAGCTTCACCTTCTGTGAGTTGGCGAATAAATTCTAATAGGGGCTTGGCTGGCCACTCACCAATCGTTTTTGGATGGCATGTGCAAATGGTATAAAGCACTGGCATTACCGTACCATGCCAGAACACTTCCTCAATATGGTATTGATTCATGAATTCAGCTAGGGTGATGTCTTGATTATCTGATTTGAAAAATTGATGTACAGCTGTTTTGAGTTGTAGCATCCCTTTTACCAGACGCCAGCCATATTGCTGTATCCCTTTACGGTTATTAATAATTGGGAAATTTCCAATTCGGCTACGTGAAGTTGTTAGCCAAGTATCTGTTTTATCTTCGAATAACCAACTACAAGCCATAAATGTACGCACAGGGAACGTTTCTATTCCCAAATAGCTGGCTAAACTTAAAGTATTTTTCCAAAGTTTTGGGTTCATCACACGTAATGGTGCATCAATTAAGCCCCCATCAAAGTCTATACTGTGACTGTCCATGCCGCGCCCAGCAAGTGCTTCGAATATCGTTACGTTATGTCCTGCATCATGTAGGATTCTGGCTGAGGCAAGTCCTGCCATACCACTGCCGATAATTGCAATATCCAAAATTATGTCCCATCAGTTGATGATTTTTCTTGATTATGACTGATAGTTAACCTAAATACGGTATTAAAAAATACCAGATTCTGCATTTAAGCTAGACTTTTGTCTTAATGTGTCCATTCACTTATTGTTACATTTTAACACACTTCTTATTTTAAGCTTAAATCAATGATAATATTAACTATATTGTTTTATACATTAAATAAATATACATAACATTCTTTATTTTTCCATTTTTACCCTGTTAGGGACTTTGCAAAGCTGAAATTTAGCGCTATTGTGATTAAACAATAATCAGAATCGAGTCACGTAACAAACTTGATAATAATAAGTGACCTAATATTAAAACAATCAATAGAGAGTCTTATAGCGAAAGCCCATAGCTTTAAAGGAGTTATGGGCTTTCTTATATGTGTCTGTAATAAGGAAAATTAAGCTTTACATGCTGCCAAATTTACCACGATTGAAATCATTGATCGCATCTGTAATCTCAGCTTTGCTATTCATAACAAATGGCCCATAACCTTCAATCGGTTCATTCAAAGGTTGACCTGTTAAAATCAAGAATTTACTGTCTTGCTCAGCCTTGATCGTAAAATCAATTTCTTCACGGCTCAGTACAACCAAACTTGGTGCTGCAATGTGTTGAGTATCATTTAAAATCACCTCACCAGAAAGTAGCACCAACAATGTGGTATGTCCTTCGGTCACATAAAACGTGTGCGCTTGATCTGCCACAACTTTACCATCCCAAACATTGACTGGACTGAATGTTGTAGCTGCGCCAATTGTCTCTTGATATTGCCCAGCAATCACACGCAATTCACTCCCTACATCATCCAACTGAATGCTTTGGATATCTGTTGCTTCAATGGCTTGATATTTTGCAGGTGTCATTTTCGAATGAGCTGGCAAATTTACCCATAATTGTACCATTTCAAACAAACCACCTTGATGAGCAAATTCAGGGGAATGGAATTCTTGATGTAGAACACCACCTCCAGCTGTCATCCATTGCACATCACCAGCTTTAATTGTGCCACCGCCACCACTTGAATCCTTATGTGTCACTTCACCTTGATAGGCAATCGTCACGGTCTCAAAACCACGGTGCGGATGGGTACCCACTCCTTGTTGAGCAGTTGTTGGTTCAAAACGGTACGGCGCTGCATAATCTAAAAGTAAAAATGGGCTAATCGCTTGTCCCAAACGATCATAAGAAAACAAATTGTACACAGGGAAACCATCACCAACCCAGTGCATATTTTTATTTTGATAGATACCAAGAACTTTCTTCATTTAGTTTCTCCTATTCAGGTAGAAATTCTTTTCTTGAGACTCATTTTACGCCTTGATGATCAACGCTTATAGATATGGATTAACAACAAATTATTCCACAAACAGGACAATCTTAAATTTTATAGATAATTTAATACTAAATTAGGGTCTGTTGACATTTGCTGTATAAAAAATAGCGAGTAAGTAAAATTCAATATTTTTTAAAAATAAAAAAAGAACTTGATATAAATCAAGCTCTTTCTCTTTAATAAATACAATAATTAAGTATTGTACATTTTAAAACGGTAAATCATCATCTAAATCAGCAGGGGCAGTCGCAGGCTGAGGTGCTGATTTTGGTGTATTAAAACCATTTCCTGCTTGTGGACTACCAGCATAATTACCTTGATTACCGCCAGCAAAACCTCCGCCCTGACCATAACCATTTTGGTTGTTGTTATAACCCGTATTTTGGTAACCACCACCTTGGTTATTGTTGTTATTAAAACGTGGTTGATTAAAGTCACCGCCGCCTTGTTCGCTTTGTTGACGCGTATCTAACATTTGCATTTGATCGCCACGAATTTCAGTACTGTAACGCTCTTGACCGTTTTGATCTGTCCATTGACGAGTACGTAATGAACCTTCGATATAAACTTTTGAACCTTTACGCAAATATTGCTGTGCAATTTCGCCTAAACGGTTGTGTAACACAATACGATGCCATTCTGTTTGTTCTTTACGCTCGCCTGTATTCTTATCTGTCCAAGACTCACTTGTTGCAATCGAAAATTGAGTCAGGGATCCACCATTTGGAAAAGTTTTGGTTTCAGGATCTTTACCCAAAGTACCTACTAAAATAACTTTATTCACACCACGCATTAGCTGTCTTCATCCTATATATTTCTATGTTTTACTTTATAAGAGTTATGTTTAAATGGCTACCTCTTTGCCAATCAAGTGCGTTAAATCTTGTCGTCCAGCATCATCTATACACTGTTTATCGACTTTAATATAAGCAACTTGTTGTTCAGGCATCACCACGACTTCTTCAATACCACGAATTGCCAACAATTTTGAAGTCCATTCATCCGTTTGTGTCATTTGAGGTAAAGGCAACACAATTGAAGACAAATATCGAGGTTGAGCCAGCCCAAAACTGACCAACAACCAGAGTATAGCAATCCCAGAGAGGACACTCCAGCCAAGTGCAGTATTCTGTAACATCAAAAGCTGTCCGCCCAAAGTACCACCAAAAAAAGCACCTAAGAATTGGCTACTGG
The DNA here is from genome assembly GCF_013391535.1 of Acinetobacter sp. SwsAc4. Lineage (NCBI taxonomy): Bacteria > Pseudomonadati > Pseudomonadota > Gammaproteobacteria > Moraxellales > Moraxellaceae > Acinetobacter > Acinetobacter sp. SwsAc4. The sequence continues at coordinate 147,185 of NZ_JACAXC010000002.1, read as the reverse complement.
CATTTATTCCCATCGCAGTTGCTTTAGATTGAATAGGTGCAACTTTCGATAACCAAGACGGCAATAATGCTTCCATGACATTGAAGGCGATAAAGAAAATACCAAGCCCTGCGAGCAATACATATTTCGATTCATAACCAAAAATAAGAATCAGTAAACCCACAATAATTCCAGCAATTGCTGACAAGAAAATACCACGCATTTTGCGATATTTTTCAGCAATAATAATACTTGGGAAAGCAAAGAACAGACTCAGCACCAATAATGGCAAATAAATCAAACCATGTTTTGCCAGTGGAATCTGTGCATATTCAATCAACTGAGAAGGAATATAAATAAACATTGCCGTGAGCAATAAGTGCAGAGAAAAAACAGAGACATGTAAGCGATTCAGATCGCCCATTTGAATGACTTGTTTCAACTGCGATAAATAACCTTGTTGGAAATTACGATGATGTCGTGTGACTTTAGGCACGAGCAATAACATCAAAATCGCAGCCAATCCCATAATCGTTGTCACGAAAAATAGTCCAGAAATACCGACTAAGCTAGTGAGCCAAGGCCCTAAACTAAATGCCACTACGAAAGACAAGCCAATACTCATCCCCATCGCTGCCATGGCTTTAGTCCGCTGTTCTTCACGGGTCACATCGGCCAGTAAAGCCATGACTACGGCTGAAACTGCACCAGCACCTGCAATTGCACGACCAATAATCACACCATAAATTGTGTCAGATAAACCTGCTATCGCACCACCAATCGCAAATAAGAGTAAACCCAGTACAACCAATGGTTTACGACTAAAACGATCAGCCAACAAGCTAAACGGAATCTGCAAAATTGCTTGTGTTAAACCATAGACCCCTACCGCTAAACCAATGAGGGCAGGCGTGGCATATTGATAAGACTGTCCTGCCACTGAAAAGACAGGAATAATCATGAACAAACCCAACATGCGTAAGGCAAAAATGCTGCTTAAGGCAAAAGTTGAACGGCGTTCTAAAGCATTCATTATTGATAAGACACTATAACTGGCTTAGCGAATTATAAGCGATTCGCTTAACAAGGTTGTAAGTAGATTATGAAAAACACAATCTTTAGGAGAAAAAATAAAGGAGCAAATCGTGCTCCTTTATTTAAAATATACCACTTAGCTGAAAATAAGCTTAAGAAGCTTGCTGTTCTCGCTTGCTATATTGAATAGATGCGATCACTGCCCAAACGATAAAGGCAACCCCGATCAGGCCCGTTACAACTTCAGGTACATGTAAGCCTGTACCACTTGCGATCATGATAAATGCCAAAGCGCCAATCGCATAATGCGCACCATGTTCCAAGAAAATATAAGCATCTAACGTGCCCTTTTCAACAAGATAGATGGTCATTGAACGGACAAACATTGCGCCAATCGCAAGACCTAACATGATAATGACAACATCACTGGTAATCGCGAATGCACCGATCACACCATCAAAACTGAACGATGCATCTAGGACTTCAAGATATAAAAAACCACCAAAGCCAGCTTTCACGACACCTGAAGCAGCGCCATTTGCATCATGCGTAACCGCATTACCATTTTCATCAATCTCTGGCTCACCACCGAGGAGATGACTAAGCACCTGCACGCCAATATATACGACAATACCCCAGATCCCTGCCATGGTCACAGCCAAACGTACAGACTCTTCAACATTGGCTGCCATAATAATCATGGCAATCAATGCGAGAAAAACAGACATGGCGGGTACACTGGCTAAATTTGCTAATTTTGCTTCTAACCACTTAAACCAATGGGTTTCTTTACCATCATCAAAGAAGAAGTTTAAAAACACCATTAACAGGAAAGTACCACCAAACGATGAAATTTCAGCATGATGTGCCATTAAACGTTCTGAATAGGTTTTTGGATCATTCAATGCCATTTTAGCGACTTCAATCATGCCCATATCTGCCGTCACAGCAACAATAACGACAGGGAAAATCAAACGCATTCCAAACACGGCGATTAGAATACCCACCGTTAAAAAAATCATTTTCCAAAAATGATCCCAATTACGTAATACCGAAGCATTTACCACAGCATTATCAAAGGATAGCGAAACTTCCATCACGGCCAAGATCGCAGTAATGGTCAATGCTTTAAGCATCGTAGCTACGCCTGCTTCAGGGCCATGCGTGTAGCCCCAATAGGCAGATAGTGCTAAACACACTACCGTAAAGAATATAGAAAAACGAAAATGCTTCATGAACAGCCTTATGCGAAATCGTTGAGTTATAAAAATGTAGCTATTGTAGGCGAGTTTCGCCCCAAAAAGAGAAAAGATTGTTGGACTTGTTTGGCAAAAGAAACCATTCAAACCAGACTCTGTTATAGTGCTGAAAGATTTCTTTTATATGTACTTTAATAGGTTCATTTCATGACGTTTTCTCAAGATGTATGGCAACGTAATCACGATTTATATCAAAAAATATTAGCTCTACCATTCAATCAAGAACTAGCTAAGGGTACTTTAGATCGTAAAGCATTTTGTCATTATATGATTCAAGATGCTCACTATTTACTAGCTTATGGTCGTGCGCTTGCTGTAGCTGCGGCAAAAGCCTATGAAGCAGATGATGTGATTCAATTTTCGGAAGCAGCAAAAATTGCGATTATTGTAGAACGTAGCCTGCATAGTGATTTTATGCAGGAGTTTGATGTCAGCAAGGCTGAGTTTGAAGGTACACCATTAACACTTGCCTGCCACCATTACACCTCTTTCCTAACCGCAACAGCTTGGTCAGAAAGTTATCCTGTGATTTTGGCAGCATTGCTTCCCTGTTTTTGGATTTATGCTGAGGTTGGTAAAGACATCGTAAACCAATCAGTTCCTAATAATCCGTATCAAGCATGGATTGATACCTATGCAGGTGAAGAATTTAATACGGCAGTGCGCAATGTGATTGCAACTGTAGATAAAGTCGCCGCACGCTGTGATCAGGACACGCTGGCAAAAATGCATGCGGCTTATACGATGGGTGCAAAACTGGAATGGTTGTTTTGGGACAGTGCTTATCAGCAACGGCAGTGGCTGGGATTGGACCACGCCTAAAACATTTCATACAGACATAAAAAAGCCCCTCTTCAGGGGCTTAGTCGTATATCGTATCATCCGATATACTGTATGAGGCTCATCTCAAACTGAATGCATTAAAGCATAAATAAAGTTGAATAAATACTTTTATTGTTGAGCCTTATCAAAAAAGATTGACAACAATTAAGGTAATCAATGCAGGTACAGCCTGAATATAAATAATCTTTTTACTGGCGGTCAGCCCGCCATAAATGCCTGCAACCAACACACAGCCTAAAAAGAAGTTGGCGATTGCAACTGCACAAGCTGTGGGTGCCAGTAATGACCAGAACAAGCCTGCTGCTAGAAAGCCATTATACAGGCCCTGATTTTGTGCCAGAACCTTGGTCAGTTGAGCTTTCTCTAATGTATTGCCGAAAGCCTTTAAACCGTAGGGTTTATCCCATAAAAACATTTCCAGCACTAAAATATAAACATGCAATATAGCAATCAACGCAATTAAAATTGTTCCCAACATTTTATTTTTTTCCTTGTTTTGCACCTTACACAATTGATTTTAATGTAGCACTGATCTATTTCAATTGCTCGATTGGCAATACGATTTGTGTGACTTTCCAGCTCAAGCCTTGTCTTTGCAAAATGACATTAATTGGAGGCTGCTTTTGTGGGTGACGGATTTCCACCGTAAAGCGATTGAATGACTGATATTTACCATGATAAGACAGCTTTTCCTTTGCCTGCTCTCCTGCCTGTGTTTGCTGTTGTTCGGACTGTTCAGGCTGGGCTTGAAATGGCAAACTTTCTTTTAGCTTTTTTCCCTGTAAAAGCATGGCAATTCCTTGCGGACTGACCATCACATCCACCATTTTATCCACCATCGAAGACGCCAGTAAGGTACCGAAAGCGGCAAAGCCACCCTCCGATGCCTGTGCATGTTCTGGAAATTTCTTTACGAGTTCGGTATTCAACTGATCCTTGATTCCCTGTCGAACACTGGGAAAATCAACATAGGCTGCCAGTGCTGCACTGTCTTCATTCTTCAATGCCTGACGGATTTGGTAAATCACCAGATAGGGAGATGCATACACATAAACGAAGACCAGCAGAACTATCGCAACAATCGAAACTTGCAGTTTTTTTGACATGATGCCCTCAATTTTTGGAATTTATTTTTGAATAAATGGTCTGTAAATCTCAGCGATAAACCTTTGGCCACATTAGAATTTCATGTTAAAAACATATTTGAAATCATTAATCCGACACAATCTGACGTTTAAAATCGTTTTGTTACAGCTTGAACAGTTTTAAATCGCTATTATATACACGTTTTATTCGCACAATTTCGAGATGTATTTATGAGTCAAAGTCATATCCGTATTCGAGGCGCACGTACCCATAACTTAAAGAATGTGTCACTCGATATACCACGTGACAAATTTGTGGTGATTACGGGACTTTCTGGCTCAGGTAAATCATCACTGGCGTTCGATACCCTGTATGCCGAAGGTCAGCGCCGCTATGTTGAGTCGCTTTCAGCCTACGCACGCCAGTTCCTTTCGCAAATGGAAAAACCTGAGGTCGATTCAATTGAGGGCTTGTCTCCTGCGATTGCCATTGAGCAAAAGTCGACCAGCCATAATCCACGTTCAACCGTGGGAACCATTACCGAAATTTATGACTACCTACGTTTGCTGTATGCGCGTGTCGGTACGCCATACTGCCCTGAACATGACCTGCCAATGGTGGCGCAGACCATTTCCGAAATGGTTGATGCAGTGAAGGCACTGCCCGAAGGCACCGCACTGATGCTGCTTGCGCCTGTGGTGCGCGAGCGTAAGGGTGAATACACCCAATTATTTGAACAATTACAAGGTCAAGGTTTTGTCCGTGCGCGTGTCGATGGTGAAATCATTGATATTGATACCCCACCTGAATTAGATAAAAAGAAAAAGCATAGCATTGAAGTGGTTGTTGATCGCTTTAAAGTGCGTGATGATTTAGGCAACCGTATTGCAGAATCGTTTGAAACTGCATTACGTCTAGGCGGTGATATTGCGTTGTTGTCGTGGATGAATGGCGAACATCCTGAACGTGTGTTCTCTGCAAAACATTCATGTCCTGAATGTGACCGTGCCGTAGCTGAACTTGAACCACGATTATTCTCATTTAATAATCCATTTGGTGCTTGCTCTGTCTGTGACGGTCTAGGAACACGCAGCCATTTCAGCGCAGAAAAACTGATTCCAAATCCAGAAGTTTCGATCAGCCAAGGGGCGATTCGTGGTTGGGACAGACAACGTCCGTATTACTACACCATGCTGCAAAAAGTAGCGGATCATTTCAGTATTGATCTCGATCAGCCTTGGAATAGTTTAGATAAAGACACCCAAAAGAAATTTTTACAAGGCACAGGCAAAGAGAAAATCGACCTCAGTTATATCGATGAACGTGGTCGTAAACACAGTCGTGTGCAAGCCTTTGAAGGAATTCTGCCACATTTAGAACGCCGTTATCGTGAAACTGAATCGAATTATGTGCGTGATGATCTCGCACAATATTTATCCAATGCAGCTTGTGATGCCTGTGATGGTTCACGTCTCAATGAAATTTCACGCCATGTTCGTGTTAAAGATAAGACCATCGCACAAATCACCAAGATGTCGATTGGTGACGCTGAAAACTACTATCAAGACCTCAATCTTGAAGGTGCCAAAGGTGAAATCGCCGATAAAATCTTTAAAGAGATTCGTGAACGTTTACATTTCCTCGTCAGTGTCGGTTTAAATTATCTCAGTCTTGCACGTTCAGCCGAAACATTATCAGGTGGTGAAGCACAACGTATTCGCCTCGCATCGCAAATTGGTGCAGGCCTAATGGGTGTGATGTATGTACTGGATGAGCCATCTATTGGTCTGCATCAACGTGACAATGATCGCCTATTACAAACCTTAATTCGCTTACGTGATTTGGGTAATACGGTGCTTGTGGTTGAGCATGATGAAGACGCGATTCGTGCTGCGGATCATATTATTGATATTGGTCCTGGTGCAGGTATTCATGGTGGTGCAATTATTGCCGAAGGCACTTATGATGAGTTGGCAAGCCATGCTGACTCCCTTACAGGTCAATATCTCTCAGGCAAATTGAAGATTGAAGTACCGAAACAGCGTACCCAATCACCTCGTCCAAATGCAGTGATCAAGCTGTCTGGTGCGAGTGGACATAACCTGCAAAATGTCGATCTGACCATTCCTCTCGGCATTATGACCTGTGTCACAGGCGTGTCAGGTTCAGGAAAATCAACGCTGATTAACCGTACCTTATTACCTTTAGCTGCGACCCAGCTCAATGGTGCAACCACACTGACCGCAGAAAAGTTTGATTCGATTGATGGTTTACAGCACTTAGATAAAGTGGTTGATATTGACCAAAGTCCGATTGGTCGTACCCCACGTTCGAATCCTGCCACATATACAGGCTTATTTACCCCAATTCGTGAGTTATTTGCACAAACGCCTGAAGCCAAAGCACGTGGTTACAGCGCAGGTCGTTTCTCGTTTAACGTGAAAGGCGGACGTTGTGAAGCCTGTGAAGGCGACGGCATGATCAAGGTCGCAATGCACTTCCTACCTGATATGTATGTGCCTTGTGATGCCTGCCATGGCAAGCGTTATAACCGTGAAACTTTAGAGGTTGGTTATAAAGGCAAGAACATTTCAGACGTGTTAGAAATGACCGTAGAAGATGCTGCTGAATTCTTTAGTGCCATTCCTGTGATTCACCGCCGTTTAGATACCTTAATGCAAGTAGGTCTAGGCTATATTCGTTTAGGTCAAGCAGCAACCACGCTTTCAGGTGGTGAAGCGCAACGGGTTAAATTAGCGCGTGAGTTAGCAAAACGTGATACAGGTAAAACCTTATATATCTTGGATGAGCCGACAACAGGTCTACATTTCCATGATATTGCTAAGTTACTCGACATTTTGTATGAGCTACGCAATAAGGGTAATACCATTGTGGTGATTGAGCATAATTTGGATGTGATCAAAACCGCAGACTGGGTAATTGACCTTGGTCCTGAAGGTGGTTCTGGTGGTGGTCAAATCATTGCCGAAGGTACACCTGAGCAAGTCGCTGAAGTTGAGATTTCTCACACAGGGCGTTTCTTGAAGCCAATGTTGAAATAAATTTAATCGGTTCTCAAGTACTGGCGTAAATTTAGGTTGATTTCGTTTCTCTAGCTTGAATTTACGCCAACTCAAAGGTCATATCTTAAAAAATGGATAAAGAACGGGCAAAAAAAAGCTCAACCTTGGGGAAAGTCGAGCTAGTAAAACACAATATATTGAGAAAATGTTACGAGAGAATAAAATGCAAATTAAATACCTCTCTGCAACCATTATGTGAATTATATCTCAAAAAGTAAAGTCGATTAAATAGATCAGGTTTAAATTTACAATCGTTTTTCCAAATTAAATTAGCTCTTAAAATTGAACTTCCCAAATTTTTTAATTGTCATGCTTCATTTACAAATTAAATTAATCACATAACACAATTTTAATGAGATTAAAATCACATTTTTATTGGTAATTTATTACAGTTTTACGACATATTAAAACGAAAAAAACGATAAACTCAATCGAATTAAACAATTAAGATACATCGTTTCAAAACAAGATTACTGGCTTAAATAAACATAAGAAAATATCTTATCTATATATTAATATTATATTTTTTCTAAAGTTGACAACCGAAACTCTAGCAGAGCAACTTTTAACCACCATTATTATCTTACATGATCATTTGTCGGAACATGTCATTTATTACATTGACATCATATTTTGTTACAATAGAATGAAATCCAACTTTACTCCTTACTGTAAAAGCTGGAAATTATTATGAAAAAACTCGGTTTAGCCACTGCTTTATTATTAGCCATGACCGGTGCTCAAGCTTACCAATTCGAAATCCAAGGTCAGTCTGAAGCTCTAGATTCTAACGATGAAAACAGAGATTTTAATAATTACACTGTTGGCGGACAAGCAACTTACTACTTCAAAAATGTAGATGCATCTAAAGGTCCTTTAGCAGAAGCAGCTTTTGTTAACCAAGCATCAAATGTAGCTCTTGGATATAACTTTGCTAATCTTGATGATACTAAATCTCAAAACGTAGGTGTTAAAGCTGAAGCTTATGTACCAACTCCATATACACCGGCGTATGCAAGCTTAAGCTATAGCGCGACTGACAATGACGGTAAATATGGCGAGAATGATGACCGTGGTCAGCGTTGGGCTGTTGAATTTGGTTCGGTAATCGCTCCAAACTTCCTCGTAGCGGTAGGTTATACGAACGTTGTTGAACAAACATCTTTGGATACTTTCAAAATCTTAAATAAAGGTTTTGGTAAAGCAGTTGGTGAAACAGCGACTATCGCTGACAAGCAAGATGCAATCACTGCTCGTACTAAATACGTTGGTGCTATCGATGGCACGCCTATGTCAATCGGTTTCGAAACAGGTATCGTTTACGGTGAAGACACTGCATACGAGTTAAAAACTGATTTGTACCTAAACTCTAAACTTAGCACAGGTGTTTCATACGCTAAATCAAGTTTTGCAGATACACCTGATTCAGCTTGGGGTGTTAATGTAAACTACTTTATTACCCCAGCAGTTGCTGTAGGTGCAAGCTATTTAAATGCTAATGCTGTAGGTACTGATGAAGATATGCAAACTATTGGCTTAAACGCTAAAGTACGCTTCTAATGCAGTCATAGATGTTCTAATTCAGCATCTATGCATAAAAAAACCCAGTTCATGAACTGGGTTTTTTTATTGTCTTTAAACATTTGAATAAACAAATGAGTTATTCAACTTGTTAATTACATCTTTTTATCTTCGATATTTAATGCACTAATTGCTAAAACAGCTTGCGTACGGTTTTGTACGCCTAATTTGCGGAAAATAGCCGTGACATGCGCTTTGATCGTGGCTTCTGATACGTCTAACTCATAAGCAATTTGTTTATTGAGCAGACCTTCTGCCACCATCATCAATACACGGAACTGTTGTGGTGTAAGCGATTGCAGACGTTCTGCCAACGCGGTTTCATCCGCAGCTCTTGGATCGAAACCATGATGCATGGCTAAATTCGGCGGTAGCCAAATTTCACCCTCTAATACATGTTTAATTGCTTCGCCAATATGACTTGGGTGTGATGATTTCGGGATATACCCCATTGCACCATGTGCAATTGCACGTTGGATAATCGAGACTTCTTCGTGTGCTGATACAACAATGATTGGAATCGCTGGGTATTGTGCTCGTACGTATACCAAGGCAGAAAAACCAGATGCGCCGGGTAAATTCAGATCAAGTAATACGAGATCAGGTTCTGCACCATGCTCTAAGCGCTCATAGAATTCATCGACATCCGCAGTTTCCTGAATCTGTGCTTGAGGAAGACTATATCGAACCGCTTGAATTAAAGCATGTCTAAATAAAGGGTGGTCGTCTACAATTAAAATATTCATAAGCGCTGAGCTGTCTGCGAGTACGTCACTGTACGGTGTTTATTCAAATTTAATCTATCTTAGCCTATTTTTTAAATGAACTGTTGGTTAGACATCAAAAGTTGTTTATTTCGTCATAAATGCAAAACAATACAAATATTGATATAACTCACACAACATAGACTAATCAATAACTACTATACAGAAATAACCAATAGAAACAGAGTATTAAATTCATTTAATTTTTTCTACTGAATCCTCTATAGGTATATATACAAAACAGATAAGCTTGCAGCATTTCCTTATTTTACAACTTGGCATGCGGTGTAGATAAATAAATAGCAATTCGAAATGATCTTTTAGGCCGCTATTATGTCCAATCACAATACTCTCTCTACTCCCCTTAATATTGTTGCAGTATCTGGTGGTTTAAACAGCCCATCAAAAACAGAAAGTTTAGTTCAGGCGATTCTGGATGAGCTTTCGGAAGCGATTAATATTAAAGTACATTTCGTCAAGCTGAGTGAAATTGGGCCTTTACTAGGCGGAGCATTTTATCGCAATCAACTGCCACAACGGGTACAAGATGATTTGGCTGCCGTTGAAGCAGCAGATGCATTGATTGTTGGAACACCTGTTTATCGTGCTTCGTTTACGGGCTTATTTAAGCATTTCTTCGACTTTGTTGAGCAAACCGCTTTGGTTGATGTACCCGTTTTACTGGCAGCCTCAGGTGGCAGTGATCGCCATGCTTTGGTTCTCGAACATCAATTACGCCCACTATTTAGCTTCTTCCAAGCACAAACTTTACCGATTGGCGTCTATGCTACCGATCGTGATTTCACGCCTGAATATACGGTTAAAAGCGAGCAATTGTCTGATCGCGTCACCTTAGCTGTGGCACGTGCTTTACCGATTTTGGAATGGGCTCCTGCCAAAGGTCAGCGTGCTGCTGCCATCAAAGCCAAAACTGAGCAAGCGAATCAGAATCTCGGCATCAATAAACAAATCGAACAAGCAGAAGTATTGCCATCTGCGGCAGTACCGAATCTGGATGCAGCTGAATCTCGCTTACACCCAAAGTCAGCCAAGAAGTTGACCCACGTCGCATAAACCATATCTTTTATGGAGGATACAACGATGACAATAACAACATCAGCAATTAAATTTGCCTACTGGGTTCCCAATGTGAGTGGCGGTCTCGTTGTAAGCAATATTGAACAACGTACAAACTGGAGCTACGACTACAATGTGCGCCTCGCACAAGCAGCGGAACGAAGCGGCTTTGAATATGCACTTACACAAATCCGTTTTACCGCTGGCTATGGCGCAGAAAACCAACATGAATCCGTGAGTTTCAGCCATGCTTTATTGGCAAAAACCGAAAAACTCAAAGTAATTGCAGCGATCCTGCCAGGCCCTTGGAAACCTGTACTCGCCGCTAAACAACTAGCGACCATTGACTACCTCACCCAAGGGCGTATTCCGATTAATGTGGTCAGCGGCTGGTTCCGTGGCGAATTTGATGCGATTGGCGAACCTTGGCCTGAGCATGATGAACGTTATATTCGTTCGGAGGAATTTATTCGTACCCTCAAAGGTATCTGGACAGCTGACAATTACAGCTTTGATGGCAAATATTACCAATTCCAAAATTACACGCTTAAACCGAAACCTTTGCAAAAACCTTATATCGAAGTGTTTCAAGGTGGCAGTTCCCGTGCAGCACGTGATATGGCCGCGCGTGTATCAGACTGGTATTTTACCAACGGCAATAGCGTTGAAGAAATCAAGAAGCAAGTTGATGATGTCCGCAGCAAAGCAAAGTTAGCCAACAGACAAGTCAAGATTGGGGTTAATGCCTTTATCATTGCCCGTGATACTAAGGAAGAAGCCAAAGCCGTAATGAATGAAATCATTGCTCAAGCTAACGTCGAAGCAGTGAATGCCTTCGGTGATGCGACTCGTGAAGCAGGTGCAGCAGCGCCTGAGCGTGAGGGCAATTGGGCAAAATCGACCTTTGATGATCTGGTGCAATATAACGATGGCTTTAAAACCAATCTAATCGGGACGCCGCAGCAAATTGCGGAACGGATTGTGGTCTTAAAGAATGTTGGCGTTGATCTGGTGCTTTCAGGCTTTCTGCATTTCATTGAAGAAGTAGAATATTTTGGAGCAAAAGTTCTACCGTTAGTCCGTCAACTTGAGCAACAACAGGAACAGCGTCTCGCAGCAAAATCAGCTTAGTTTTCAGTGCTGAATAAGAAGAAAAACAAAAGAAATGGCAAATTTTTCACCCAAGGCTCGGCTTGGGGCTTTTTTTATTTTAACGGGTCTCAATTTCCCGCATGACCGTTTCAACCGAATAACGGCACCACTGCGACAGTTGCTCAATAAATTCATTTAATTGTGATGGATTAAAATGGCTAACAATCATATAGCAGGCGTTGCCGAGAATTTTAAAACATTCATCCACCTGCTTATATTGTTTGACCAAACGCTCAACCTCAATAAAAGCTTGCTGATCATTCATAAACAGTTGGATGAATTGTTTATGTTCATATTTTATCGCGATGGTGTAATTTTTGATAAAGCCTGCATCCATTAACTGTGCAATACGAGCGCCAACGGCCTGCCCAGTACGGTGCACTCGCTGTCCTATTTCTTTATGGCTTAAACGCGAATCTTGTTTTAGCAATTCAATAATTTTCAGATCAATCGGATCAAGTTCAATATTCATTTTTCATTACGAAAGAAAACCAGCAACAATGCTTTCATCTGAATATAGCGGATTTTTCACACTTCCCCTACTCTTGTTTTATCTTACCGTTGGAAGAAAAAAATGATGAAACAAGCCTTACTGATTATTGATGTCCAAAACGATTATTTTAAAAATGGCAAAATGGAATTGGTCAATCCAGAGCTTGCTCTAGCGCAAACCAATCTATTGGAAGACCATTTTATTCAAAATAATTTACCGATTATTTATATTCAACATATTAACCCTGCCTCTGCCAGTTTCTTTCAGGAAAATACCGTGGGTGTTGAATTACATCCTCAACTTAAAGTCACAGATCAATCAGTGATTGTCGAAAAGCATTTTCCCAATAGCTTTTTGGAAACCAATCTTCAAACCATCCTTGAACAACATCAAGTTGAACAGTTAGTGATCACAGGTATGATGACCCATGTCTGTATTGACTCAGGGACACGTGCAGCCAAAGAACTTGGCTACCAACCGATTGTGATCGCAGATGCCACTGCAACCCGTGATCTTGAACATGATGCTAAGATCGTCAAAGCAGCCGATGTACAAACGGCATTTTTATCTGCACTCGGTTTCTTTGGCACAGTACAAAACACGGCTGATTTTTTAGCACAGAATTAAATCATGCAGAAAAAAAGAGCGTTCCATCGAACGCTCTTTTTAAATTTGAATAGGTTTATCGGTTTGGATAAACCGTGGCAATCAGATGTTCAACCACAGCCGGCTCAGCCAATGTTGAGGTATCGCCTAAGCTATCCAATTCATTTGCCGCAATCTTTCTTAGGATACGGCGCATGATTTTACCTGAACGAGTTTTCGGCAAAGCAGGCGCCCAATGCAGTGCATCAGGGGTAGCCACTGGCCCAAGCACTTTACGCACCCAGCTCACCAACTCCTTGCGTAGCTCCTCAGATTCCGCCACATCGGCTTGCAAGGTGACAAAAGTACAAATCCCTTGACCTTTAATGTCATGTGGCATACCAACAACTGCCGCTTCAGCCACTGCTTCATGTGCAACCAATGCACTTTCAATCTCGGCTGTCCCTAAACGATGACCTGAAATGTTCAGTACATCATCAACACGCCCAGTGATCCAGTAATAGCCATCGGCATCACGGCGTGCACCATCACCAGTAAAATAATAGCCTTTAAAAGTTGAGAAATAAGCTTCAATAAAGCGCTCTGGATCGCCCCAAATGGTTCTCATTTGGCCCGGCCATGAGTCTTTAATGACCAAATTACCTTCTGTTGCTCCGTCCAATTCATTTCCTTCGCCATCGACTAACGCAGGTTGTACTCCAAAGAATGGACGTGTTGCTGAACCCGGTTTGAGTGCAGTTGCACCCGGCAATGGTGAAATTAAAATGCCACCTGTTTCTGTTTGCCACCATGTGTCGACAATTGGACAACGGCCTTCACCTACGACCTCGTGATACCAATTCCATGCTTCAGGGTTAATTGGTTCACCGACTGAACCCAGCAAACGTAAACTACTCCGATCACTTTCACGCACGTAGGCATCGCCTTCACGCATCATGGCGCGAATTGCAGTTGGTGCAGTATATAAAATCGTGATGTTATGTTTATCAATCACATGACCAATACGTGCCCAAGTTGGATATTGTGGAATTCCCTCGAACATGACCGTAGTAGTGGCATTACTCAACGGACCATAAAGTAAATAACTATGTCCCGTAATCCAGCCTACATCTGCAGTACACCAATACACATCATCTTCTTTGAGATCAAAGACTTCTCTAAAAGTAGTGTTGACATAAACCAGATAACCACCTGTGGTATGTAACACGCCTTTCGGTTTTCCTGTTGAGCCCGAGGTGTACAGAATGAAGAGCGGATCTTCTGCTTTCATCGGTTCTGGTGGACAGTGTTCATTTACTTCCATAATCGCAAGGTGATACCAAACGTCACGCTCAGCATTGAACTGAATCGGATTCCCTGTACGATGCACCACAATCACATTTTCGACACTACTGGTGCCATCAATTTCTAAGGCTGCATCTACATTTTCTTTCAGTGGAATAAGCTTACCGCCGCGCATGCCCGCATCCGCAGTAATCACTAATTTTGCTTGACTATCTTCGATACGGCTAGCCAATGAGTCTGGTGAGAACCCACCAAACACCACACAATGCACAGCACCAATTCGTGCACAGGCCAACATGGCAATCGCTGCCTCAGGCACCATTGGCAAATATAGCACCACACGATCACCCTTGCGAATGCCTTGTTTTTTTAGCACATTGGCAAAACGACAGACTTCATCGTGTAGTTCAGAAAATGAGATGATTTTATGACGTGAAGGATGATCACCTTCCCAGATAATCGCAGGCTTTAAAGGATTATCTTTAAGATGACGATCTAAACAGTTGGCTGAAACATTCAGTTCACCATCGGCGAACCACTCAATTTTGAAATTATCTGCGTTAAAACTTGTATTTTTAACCTGTGTGAATGGTTTGATCCAATCAATATTTTTTGCTTCCTGTGCCCAAAATACTTCGGGTTGCTCAATTGAATCCTGATAACGTTTGAAATAGTCTGCTTCCGAGATTCTTGCCATTTCTTTGAATTTATCAGGCACTGGGTAGATTTCTTTCATAGCTCACTTCCTTTGTTTTTTATTTCATACCTTAGATATACACATCTATTTTTCGGGTATATTTTGTTTTCTCTTGCAGTATGGTCATCATTTACAATAGCAAACAATGCGGCTTTGGTCGTAAGAATGTTATGCTTTAGCAACCAAATTTTTTTCAAAAATTTACTCAAAATAATTTAAATTTGAACTGCTTGTCTATGCTTTTTACTTTTAAAATAAGTGATTATTTTGATCATTGCTAAGACCTTAAAAGATTTAATAATCAAAAAATAGGAATTCATCATGTTCGATCAAACACTATCTGCCCCAATTCAGCCTCAATACGATCATCCTTTATCTGCTAAAGGACGTTTTAATCGCTTAAGCTATCTAGGTTGGTATGGTTTGTTGAGTGTCAGTTGGACGGTTCTTTTCATTCTTATTGCCACAATTTCGGCGAGTCTAAGTGTAAATGATGTACAGATTCATGAACCAATCTTATCTGCATTTTCAGGAATCGGAGGAATTGCGCTGATTGCACTATGGTTTGCTGGTTTTTATTTTCAGATCATTTTTTTAATCCGACGTTTACATGATCTGAATAAAACAGGGTGGCTATGTCTATTATTACTGGTGCCAATCCTTCAATTCTTTTTTACACTTTATGTCTTATTTGCAGCAGGCACACCTCATCGCAATGATTATGGCGATGTCCGCCCATCCACCATATGGGAAAAACTATTTGCATGGATCATGATTATATTCAGTTTAATGATGATATTTGGCATGTTTATCTTTAGCTATTATTTTGCTAGCCCTGACTTTTGGGGTACACCAACCCAGATCTTACAAAATACAACTGAGTATTTTTAATACTTTATCGAACAGCCAAATTTGAACTACTCAATAAATAAAACCGTTACGGAATTTATCATGCATGATCAGCATAAATTCATTATGATAGCTCCCCTAATAAATTCCTTACGTTGCGAAATAGAGATTTTCCCGTGGCAAATGAGCAAACGACATTAACTGAGGTCGCTAAAGATACTGGTGAATTGATTCATCAAGCAGGTGCAAAAACCACGCAAACGGTATTGGCCCATACTGAAAAATACCATGATGCCTATACCACGATTGACAAGATCATCGACAGTTTCTGGCAACGGGTTCCCTATATTTGCATCGCCATTGCGGTGTTTGTCATTTTTTGGCTACTGACTAAGTTATTTAAATTCTTTATTCACAAAACTTTGGAAAACCGTAGCTACACCCGACAAAACTTGGTATTAGTGCTTAACCGTGTCGGAAGCACTTTTATTCTATTCTTTGGTTTTTTAATTGGATTGGTCATCGCTATTCCAGGTTTCACCCCAAGCCAGTTAATCGGAGCATTGGGAATCGGTTCTGTTGCAATCGGTTTCGCTTTCAAAGATATTTTCCAAAACTTGCTATCAGGTATCTTAATTTTACTCAGTGAACCTTTCCGCATCGGCGATGATATTGTTGTGAATGGTTTTGAAGGCAATGTTGAAGATATCCAAATTCGCGCAACCTTTTTACGCTCACCTGATGGTCGCCGTATCGTGATTCCAAATGCCACGGTGTATACCAGTGCCGTGACAGTGAACAATGCCTACCAGCGCCGCCGTTGTGAGTTTGTCGTTGGTATTGGCTATGAAGATGATATGCAGAAAGCAAAAAAAATCATTATGGATATTTTAGACCGTAATCTCAATGTACTGAGCCAACCCAGTTTCTCGGTCAATGTCACCGCACTTGCAGATTTCTCGATTAATTTAACCGTCCGTTGGTGGGTAAATACCACAGAAACCACTACATCTGCATCAATTAGTGAAATTCAAGAACTGGTTGTAACAGCCTTCGATGAAAAAGGAATTTCGATTCCTTACCCAGTACAAGAAGTCAAAGTGTATCGTGGTGATCAATCTGATCATACAGAGAACTTAGATAAATAATCGCCCTAAAATATGTGATACTGCCGTTTCAGTTCGTAAAATTCGGTTGCCTAAGCTCATTGCTTGGCAGCCGTTTTTTATGAGCAGATCAACCTCATACGGAATAAATCCACCTTCTGGGCCAACAATTAAGTGACATGAATGTTGAATCGCATAAGGCATCTGCTGTTCTGCATAAGGGTGTGCGACATAAGCAGGTTTCTGATCCGAAATAAATGTAGGTAAAACATCTTCAACAAAAGGTTTAAAGCGTTTATACAATTGAATTTCAGGTGCAATCGTGTCACCTGCTTGCTCTAAACCTAAAGTCACATAATCATCGAGTTGCTGTAAAAATGGGCTTTGCCAATAGCTTTTATCCACTCGATAACTATGAATCAAACTGATCCGTTCCACACCTAAAGTCACCGCATCCATGATGATACGGCGTAACACTTTAGGACGTGGCAAAGCAAGAATCAAATGCACAGGGAGTTTATTCGGCACACTTTCTGTTTGAATGGGTCTTAGCATAATCTGCTGTGCTGTAATACTCTGCACCTCAGTGAGATAACGCTGACCATCACGAACGCCTACCTTTAAAGTATCTCCAGCCGTTAATTGAAGGTGTTGATTCAAGTGCTTGATTTGACGTTGATCCTCGATTGACCAAATATCCCTTGAGCAATCTTGGTTCGCGTCCAGTAAAACGATATTCATGAAGCAGTTCGTTGCGCTAAATAATGGTCAATTAATTGAATATGTTTTTGCAATGAGCCTTTATTGCGTTGTAACACCAATTCAGCTTGATGAATCAATCGCTGGCTTTGCTCTGGATGATTTAGGCAACTCATCAGATTTTGTATAACTAGTTCAGCATTTTCAGCAACAAGGATCCCTTGTTCAGCCACAAACTCATCGACAATCGTTTGAAAATTAAAATAGCGAGGGCCAATCACAGTGGGTACATCTAAAACCATTGGTTCTAAGATATTGTGCCCACCGCCTGGCTCATTGAGTGAACCACCGACAAAACATGCCTGACTTAATGCATACCATAACCACATCTCACCCATACTATCTGCAAGATATACCTGTGTATCCGCTGTAATCTCTTGTTTAAGACTACGCCGCTGCGTATTTAAATTCAGGGTTTGGCAGATCTTATGTACCTCATCAAAACGCTCTGGATGACGTGGTACAACGATACACAACAAATGAGGGTTTGAATTTAAATGTGGCTGTAACTGTTTAAGTAACTGTTCTTCTTCAGGTGCATGTGTGCTGGCTAAAGTAATTATTTGGCGTTTCTCTAACTGCCATTCCTGTTTTAACTGTTCAGCTTTTTCTACATAAGATTGCGGTGCTGTAATATCAAATTTAATATTACCAACCACCTGACTCTTGGCTTGATCTAGCCCCAAATCCATATAACGCTGTTGTGTCGCGATGTCCTGAGCCAACAACCATGTGAGTTGCTGCAACATCGGCTGTGTTAAACGACGAACTTTGCCATAACCTTTCGCTGATTTTGCTGAAAGACGAGCATTGAGTAAAATACAGGGAATATTATGCAGCCGTGCTGCCGCAATCAAATTTGGCCAGATTTCAGTTTCAACTAGAGCAAGAAGTTTCGGTTGATACAACTCAAAAAATTGTTTCAGTAATGGTTTTTGATCAACAGGCAAATAGACCGCCTGAAAAAGTGTCGGATATTTTTCGGAAAATAAACTCTTGGCTCTGGCTTGTCCTGTCTTGGTGGTGTTGGTGACCAGCACAGGCTGGCCCAGTTTTAAATAATGTTCAATCAAGGGCTGGGCGGCATTGGTTTCACCCACTGACACCACATGAAACCAAATCGTATTTAAATTTTTAGGGGGTTGAAATGGTCCAAAACGCTCTAGACACTCTTGCTGAAATAGTGCATCACTTTCAGCCCGTTGTTTAATTTTCCAACGGTATAAAGGCTTGAGACATATCAGTAAAAAGTTATACCAAAATGGTGTTTGCTGTACTGCGTTTTGCTGCGCCATCCTAGACCATAATTTAGAATTTGATTTCAGCTCATTATGCGGAAGTTTCATATGCATTGACAATTGATTATTGTATGTTGCACTTTGATTAAATATTTCTTTATAAAGAAAAATGATATCTTAGAACAAAGAATAATCCATTTTGAGAAAAACAATGCAACCTGATTGGTTCCAACAAATAAAGCAACCTTCTGATGAAACAACACAAGAATATCTACCCCGTCATCCATTTAAAATTATTCTCCCTTTTTTTAATTCTAGCGTTACTGTGCTGCTTATGGGCGCTTCTAGCCAGTCACTTAGGCGCATTAATGAAAGCCTGTTTTTTACTTATGGTTCCCTTTATTATTGGCGCACTGATTGTATATATCCAGAATTACCGAACGACTGTTTCATTTATACAAAGTTTTAAAGTGATTATTATTTTCCTCGTTTTGATCTTCGATATACCTCGTTTGAATTGACACCAATCAATGATCAGCAAAGTAAGTCTTAAAAGTAAAAAATCAAGCGGCTAATGATCCGCTTGATCTTTCATCTGAGTTCAGTCCAGATTATTTTTATCCAGCACAGGTTGCTTAGGCTTCCAACTGTTCAAAGGTAGGATAATCGGTATAACCTTCTGCACCTGCACCATATAAAGTATCGAATTGAACCTGATTTAAAGGCAAATCATGTTCCAAACGTTCTAATAGATCTGGATTGGCAATATAAGCTAATCCAAAAGCCACAGCATCTGCTTGCTTAGTTTCTAAAATCTGTTTTGCTGATGCTGGTGTTAATTTCTCGTTAGCAATCCACACCCCTTTGAATTTAGGGCGGAGTTGCGGCTGTAAACTATCTTCCGCTTCATATTCACGGGTAAAGATAAAGGCCACATTGCGCTGATCAAGTTGTTCAACCACATAACCAAAAGTTGCGAGTGGATTATCATCACCCATGTCATGTGAATCACCACGCGGTGCCAAATGCACACCCACCCGACCTGCACCCCATACCTCAATAAAGGCATCGACAATTTGCAACAACAAGCGCGCGCGGTTTTCAACTGAACCACCATACTCATCATCACGAATATTGGTGCTACTTTGCAGGAACTGATCGATCAGGTAACCATTGGCTGCATGCAACTCAACACCATCAAAACCTGCTGCTTTCGCTAACTCAGCCGCATGTTTATATTGTGCGACGATTTCTTGGATTTCTTCATGCGATAAAGCACGAGGTGTAACGAAAGGACGTTTTGGACGCAGTAAACTCACTTCACCCGCAGGTTGAATCGCACTTGGTGCAACTGGAATATCACCATCTAATAAGTCAGGATGTGAAATACGACCGACATGCCATAGCTGAACCACAATCTTTGAACCTTGCGCATGCACCGCTTCAACAATTTTGTTCCACGCCTGAGCTTGTTCTTGTGACCATAAGCCTGGCGTATTGGCGTAGCCAGCAGCTTTCGGACTAATCACCGTCGCTTCAGTGATAATTAAGCCCGCATTGGCACGTTGTTGATAGTATTCCACCATTAAATCGTTTGGAATACGCTCAACACCACTGCGAGCTCTCGTCAAAGGTGATAAAACCAAACGGTTTTTAATCGTAAAATCACCCACTTGTAACGCAGAATTTAGTTCAGCCATGATCGCCTCAATTTACACTTATTCAGTTAAAGTGTTTGTTTTAAATGTTCGATATATTGCTGAATCAAAGCTTCATTTCTGGTGAAATAGGACCACTGCCCATATTTCTCAACTTGAATCAAACCTGCCTGCTGTAACACAGACAAATGATTTGACATGGTTGATTGTGCAACTTTGCCTAGACGTTCAATATGACCCGCACATACGCCTCGTTCAAAACTGCCACCACATTCCTGCACCGGTAAAAATTGCTCAGGCTGTTTTAGCCACTGCAAAATCTGTCGGCGTAATGGATTGGCTAAGGCTTTGCTAATAATATCAATATCCATAGACTCACCATGTTGATCAAGCGGCAAAACTTTGTTCAGCACCTAAACCCAGTATATCGTATTTTTTAAATATTAATATCTATTTTTTTCGATATTAATATCCTATTTTTTCGATTAACTAAACAATGCTGAACGAAGCCACTTTGATATATTTGTTTTCATTGAATAAAGTCTCCATCCGCTCAGGAATAGGAGACTTTTTCTCACACTTTAAATTCGAGTATTCCCTCTCCTGACAGGAGAAGGCTAGGGAGAGGGCAAGAGATTTATAGACCTTGCTTTAAACTTGCTTCAATGAACTTATCCAAATCACCATCAAGCACGGCTTTGGTGTTTGAATTTTCAATCCCTGTACGCAAATCTTTAATACGTGAATCATCTAGGACATAAGAACGAATCTGACTGCCCCAACCAATATCTGACTTCGAGTCTTCCAATGCTTGAGCTGCTTCATTACGTTTGCTCATCTCTAACTCATAGAGTTTGGCACGTAATTGCTTCCATGCATGGTCACGGTTCGCATGCTGTGAACGTTGGTTCTGACATGCCACCACAATGCCTGTTGGTGCGTGAGTGAGACGAACTGCCGAATCGGTTTTGTTAATGTGCTGACCACCCGCACCCGAAGCACGGTAAGTATCGGTACGGACATCCGATGGATTAATATCAATTTCGATATTGTCATCAATCTCAGGTGAGATAAATACCGCAGAGAATGAGGTATGACGGTTGTTATTACTGTCAAATGGTGACTTACGTACTAAACGGTGTACGCCACTTTCGGTACGTAACCAGCCGTAAGCAAACTCGCCATCGACACGGATAGTTGCTGATTTAATGCCTGCCACGTCACCATCAGACACTTCCATCAATTCAGCTTTAAAGCCATGACGTTCGATCCAACGCAGATACATCCGCAGTAACATCGATGCCCAGTCTTGTGCTTCCGTACCACCAGAACCTGATTGGATTTCAAGGAAACATGGATTTGGATCCATTGGATTACTAAACATGCGGCGGAATTCTAAATTACCTAAAGCCTGTTCAGCGCTATCAAGTTCAGCCTGAACATCTTCTAGTAAAGTTTCATCATCGGCTTCTACAGCCAAATCAAGCATCGCTTTAGCATCATCTAGCTGCTCTGCAAGACGATCAAACACACCTAAAGTATTTTCCAAACTGCCCTTTTCTTTCGCAATGGCTTGCGCACGACTCTGATCATTCCAAATCGTTGGGTCTTCTAGTTCTCTTAAAACTTCTTCTAAACGCTCAGCCTTTAGATCGTAGTCAAAGATACCCCCGTAGTGTCTGGCTACGATCAGATAAATCTTTCAATTGGACTAAGTACGGATTAATTTCCACGCGTATTTTCTCACAATATTTTTCACTCAATCTCATATTTTAACATAACTGGTTTGTACGACACAGCCATGTCTTTTTTTGTGAGAATATAAGGCAAAAATGCCCTTCAACTTGATTTCTGTTAGACACATTTGCTAATAAAAATTTGCAAAAAACACACCAAAGCCATCTAGATAAACAATTTATCTAGCCGTTTTAACAAAAGCTCACATTTATATTAAACAATAAATATCAAATAGATACGTCCAATAACTTACAAAAAAACCACATTGCTACAGTTTGGTTACGTTCTCAAGATTGACTCGCGGTTTTTTTCTACTAAACTAAAAATGTAACAAAAAATGTAATCACTTATAAATTAGTATATTATCTCAAAAAGGGGTTAACCATGAAAAAATTAAGTTTTGCTACCGCACTTCTTGCTTCTGTTTTTGCCATGAATGCTCAAGCTTACCAATTTGAAGCTAATGCGAGCTATGAAAATACTGATTTTGATGGTTTAGATGCTGATCTTGATACAGTCACTGTCTCAGGTAAATACTATTTAAATCCAGTAAATACTAAAAATGCGCCCTTAGCTGAAGCTGCATTCTCAAACAAAGCTTCTAATATCGGTGCAGGTTACGCAAATGCGAGTGGTGATGGTCCTGAAGATATTGATGTTTACGGTGTATCAGGTGAATTTTTCATTCCAGATACTCAATTCTATGTATCTGGTGCATTAAATCAGGTCAAATTCGCGGGTGATAAGAATACTGGCTATGCAGTAGAAGTAGGTTTCTTACCTATTGATGGTCTTCTATTTGCAGTTGGCGCATCCAAAGAAAGTCTTGATCCTACCTTTGTTGCAAATCATGGTTTTGCGACCTCGGCAGGTTATATAACAACCGTTGGTGAAGATACTGCCGCGACCTTGCGTGCTAAATATGTTACCCAAATTGGTGGTTTCAATACTAACTTTGAAGCTCAAACAGCAATTGGTGATGAAACTGCATACAAATTAGGTGCTGATCTTTATATCGATCCGACTTTGGGTGTAGGTGTATCATTTGCTGATTCAACTGTTGAAGACTCCGATACTATCTTTAGTCTTCATGCCAAAAAATTCTTTACACCTCAAATTGCTGCTGGCGTAAGCTACACAACAACGGACGGTGCTGATTCTTTCGGTCTGAATGGTACATTCCGCTTCTAATTCTCTCCAGAGAGAATATAGGGTCTGTTGATCTTTAACAGACCCTAAGGAATCCACCCTTTATGGGTGGGTTTTTTTATTGGCTTAAATATACAACCTGAAGTTGCAGGCTGGTGATGCCATTAAAGACATTGCGTTCCAATGTATAAACGAGATCAACATAACCCAGCATCGGGTTGAACTCAAAACGGTCTGCCGCATTAAAAGCGATTGCATCGATAATTTGCTGTCCTAAAGATACTTTCAGTTTTAAATGCTGATCTTTAAGCCAGCGATAATCCATCACTTTAAATCTTCCCTGAAATTGGGGAATTGGAAATTTTTGTCCCCAAGGACCTAGCCGATCAATCCAGTCTAGCGTTTCAAGATGTAAACTAGCATCAGTTAACTCACCATCTGTCCATAGAGTCGCTTGGAATAAATTTTCATCCATTTCAGCAATTGATTGAATAAAAACTGTTTTAAATTCATCAAAATTATCTTTTTTTAAGGTCAAACCTGCTGCTGCGGCATGACCACCAAAATGGCTAACTAAATGTGGGTATTGTTCTGCGACTTGCTCAATAGTATCGCGAATATGAATACCTTCAATCGAACGTGCAGAGCCTTTAATATGTATCCCATCTTCATCAGGAGCAAATACTAAACTTGGTCGGTGAAACTGTTCCTTTAGACGCCCAGCTACAATCCCTATTACCCCTTGATGCCACTGTTCATCAAACATCACCAGTGCAGCAGGTAAAGAATCTGCCTGTAGCTGCACATGCTGTAATGCACTGATCGCTTGCTGTTTCATCTCAGCTTCAACTTGACGACGTTCTACATTCAGTTGATTGAGCTGCTGTGCAATTGGATAGGCTGTTTCTAGATCTGGAGCCAATAAACACTCAATACCTATTCGCATGCTCTCCATACGACCGGCCGCATTAATTCGAGGGCCGATCACGAAACCTAAATCTTGAGCGCGTAAACTTGCGGCGTCTCGTTTTGCAATATCCAATAATGCTAAAATTCCTGCACGACATTGATATTGCTGAATTCGTTTTAAGCCAGCATCCACTAAAATACGGTTATTATAATCAAGCGATGCAACATCAGCATAAGTTCCCAACGCAACCAAATCCAGATATTGCGTGACCTTACTGCTACTTTTTCCCTGCTGAGCGCGGTAACTGGCTAATTTTGCTAGTACATAGAAGGCAACACCAACACCAGCCAATGCTTTGCTTGGAAAGTCACAGCCCAGTTGATTGGGATTCACCACTGCTTCAGCATTTGGCGTAGGTTTCGTCGTCAAATGATGATCAGTAATGATGACCTGCATACCCAACGCCTGTGCGGTTTCAACACCTGCATGACTGGAGATTCCATTATCCACCGTAATCAGTAAATCTGGCTGATAGGTCTGCTGCGCCAGTTCAGCAATTTTTGGCGTAAGTCCATAACCATACTTAAAACGGTCAGGCACCAGATATTCAACCACCGCACCCATCTCTTGCAGCACTAACACCATCAGGGCGGTACTGGTCGCACCATCGGCATCATAATCGCCAATAATGACAATCTTCTGCTGCTGGTCAATCGCCTGATCGATCAGTTCAACCGCCGTATCCAGCCCCTTAAGGTTCGGGGCAAGCAGATGCTTAAGTTTAAGCTCAAGCTCTTGTTCCGATTGTACTCCACGTCTCGCTAATATCTCAGCAATAAACGTAGGCACGCCCTGAAATTGTTCAGGGCGTGTAATGAATGGTCTTGTTTGAGTTTGAATCTGTGTCATCTATAAAATTAATCGACCGTTAGCTTACAAACAATTGAGTTACGTGAAGAGAATGAGGAGCTGAAACCAAATTAATATCAAACTTTAATGAAGGCTCAATTCTTGAACTTGCATTATGAATTCTAAAAGAAATTTGCCATCCTTCATTTAATGTGACTAACAAAGTTGTTTTTGAATTCTCTTTATATACAACTTCAATTAATCGATTTGGGAGTTTAAGTTTCGGTACTTTAGCTTTAGGTTTAATACTTCCGAATGGTAGATTCAACGTACCATGTAAATTATAAGATTGAATTTCAACCTTGTTATTTCCCTTAATAACTTTATAAAAATCTTTATTACCTATTAAATACTCTACCAATCTTGCGGCAACAATCCCTGGATTTTCCTTATCTAAGCGAATAAGCTCTTCCTTAAAAGCATCTAAAACTGGTATGTATACAGAATTATGGTAATCCCCTAAAGTTTCCCATTTTTGTGTTGATTTACTATCTTTCTTGATTTGAGCCAAATTATCAAAGATAGGTTTGATTTTATTAAAATAAGCATGAGTACAAGACAAACCTAACCATTTCTGACCAAAATCAATATCATTAGATAAACGAGAATGTTTTACTGCTCGATGATTATTCTTTGCAGATATACCAATTTCCCAATTTTGTGAGGAACGCAATGCCAAAACATCACGAACATCTCCTGATTCTCCAGCTTTATCAGGAACAATTTCTAATTGTAATACATCATCGATATCAATTTGATTAGAAAGACGTGGTTCTATATCAATCAAATAGTTAATAGCAAAACTTGCAATCAATCTAAATTTTTCTTGTTCAGTTTCAATAAAACTATTAAAACAATTCAATGCTGTGCTATAGGGTTCATTCTCAATAATCTCTATTACTGAAACAAGAGATTTCAAGCGAGCTTGAAATTCAAGTAATACCGCATATTCAAAAGCTTTCCCATTAATTGTTTGCTTTGCCACTTTCACCATTATGCAGACATCCTGTTTACAATTTCACTTAATTTTTCTTTTACAATCGTCCCATTAACTTCTTCAGAAAACGTTCTATTAGTTGATATCTTTATTGCATTTAAATCACTATAAATTTTTTCTGCTAAAATTTTTCCCATTCTTACTGGAACAGCATTTCCAATCATTTTGTAGGCGGCACTAACTTTTGTGTAATCAAAGAAAAAATTATCAGGAAATGTTTGAATTCTTGCACACTCACGAATACTTAATCTGCGATACAGATGCTCTTGTCCTTTTATAAATTCACGGACATTTTGTTCTACCAACTTCATCTTAGGCGCTTGTGGATGCAATGGGGCATGCCGACCACCAGCTTGAATTGTAAAAGAAACTTCATCCCACGTTCTAACTCTATTCCTCGACATATAAATGGATGAAAATCCACCAGTCATATATTCATGATTTAGGAATTTGCAATCAGCTCCATTGGTGAGGTTTCCATCTTTTGCAGGTAAGACATTCTCACTTAAATCACCAATTGCTTGTGCTAATGTAATTTTATCAACAGGTGTTACTGGCTTAGGAAACTCAAATTTCTTACCTAAATCCTCTCTATAACCTACAAAAAAAACACGCTTTCTATCTTGAGGCACACCAAAATCCGCAACGTTCAAAAGCTCAAAAGAGAGTTCATATCCAATATCTTGAAACATTTGTTTTATATGTTCCAAGGCTTCCTTATGTGCGGGCAATAACATCCCTGAAACATTCTCTGCTAGAAAGAATTTGGGTTTTTTATCAGCGAGAATCCTCATAAATTCATAAAAAAGCTGTCCTCTTTTATCCGCAATACCGCGTTTCGACCCAGCTTCTGACCAACTCTGACAAGGTGGCCCACCAATAATTCCATCACAATCAGGTACTTCATCTGATGAAATGTTAATAATACTTCTCTTATCTAAAACTGTGTTCTTGTGGTTCAGTTCGTAGGTTGACCAGATTTCTTTATCATATTCATTCGCCCAAACCACATCAAAGCCGGCTTGTTCAAAACCTAAATCGAGACCACCAGCTCCTGCAAAAAACGATACGACTTTCATATACTGATACTTTACGCTGAACAACTTGTGTAATGATCTAACCATTATCACCAAATTGCAATGTAAAACTTAAATCATTGCGACAAAAAATGTCGTTCACAACTAAAAATCTATATCAATAGCTTATATAAAACAATCAAATAAATAGATTCTCACAAAAAAATATAAGCACGCCCTGAAATTGTTCAGGGCGTGTAATTAATGGTCTTTGTTGAATTTGAATCATGGTCATTTATGGCATCAAGCGTTGAATAATCCAAAGTCCATTTTGTTTTTCATAACTTAAACGATCATGTAAACGATTTGGTCGTCCTTGCCAGAATTCATAATAATCTGCATCTAAGCGATAACCACCCCAAAATTCGGGTTTATCCAACTCAGCTTCATGTACTTGGTTTTGTAAGTTTTGAAAACGCTGTTGTAATAACTCACGGCTTTCAATGACACCACTTTGTGGCGTACTAATATGTGCTGCAATCTGACTATCACGTGGACGCTTATGGTAATAATCCGTCGATTCCTGTTCTGGAATCTTGGAAACCTGACCACCGATACGTACCTGACGTTCTAAACTCGGCCAGTAAAATAAAAGTTCAGCATAAGGATTTTCCGCAAGGTCTAATCCTTTCTGACTATCATAATTGGTGTAAAAATCATAACCAGCTTCTGTTGCACCACGTAACAAAACGGTTCGGACGTGTGGGCGACCTTGAGTATTTGCTGTCGCCAAAGACATCGCATAGGGTTCATGTAATTGAGCAGTGAGCGCATGATTGAACCAATTCAAGAATTGCTCATGGGGATTTACACTGATCTGGGATTCGTGTAACTCACCTTGTTCATAACTTAAACGAAGTTCACTCAGGTCTTTAATGACATCATTCATTATTACTCTCCTTTAAGCAGCTTGAGCATGAGCTCTGACTGCATCGGCTAAATGATTTGCGATGGCATCCACTTCCTGCTGTTGATCTCCTTCTACCATAACTCGAATCACAGGTTCAGTACCTGATTTACGAATCAAAATACGTCCACGCCCAGTCAATTGTTGTTCAGCTTTTTCAAATTCAGCAACAAGAGCAGGAACAGCATATGGATCAATCATATGCTGTAAACGAACATTGATTAACACCTGTGGAAATAATTCAAAGTCTGCAACTAATTCATGTAATGCTTTCTCTTGCTCAACCATCACCGTTAATACTTGTAGAGCGGCAATAATCGCATCACCAGTTGTGCTCTTATCCAACGTTAAGATATGACCTGAAGGCTCACCACCTGTGACCCAACCATTTTCTTCTAATGCCTGTAATACATAGCGGTCACCGACTTTTGCGCGTACAAAACCGACATCCGCTTTTTGTAATGCTAACTCAAGTGCCATATTACTCATGACTGTTCCAACAATACCTGCTGGTTTATTTTTCGCCTGAGTAGCAAGGATATACAGAATATGATCACCATCTACCAGTTGACCATTTTTATCTACCATTACGACACGATCTGCATCACCATCAAACGCAATACCTAAATCAGCTTGGTGGTTAACCACAGCCTTTTGTAGAAATTCAGGATGGGTTGATCCACAATTTTCATTGATATTTAAACCATCTGGTTCATTAAAAAGCGGGATTACTTTTGCACCTAGCTCTCTAAAAACTGAAGGACCAACGCTATATGCTGCGCCGTTAGCACAATCCACTACAATTGTGAGATTACTAAGATCGAAGTGATATGGAAATGTTGATTTACAGAATTCGATGTATCGACCATTGGCATCTTTTACACGAACACTTTTACCTAGGTTAGCCGTATCATCAATCACTAAATCTTTTTCTAATTCTTGATTGATCTCATTTTGTAAGGCATCTGGGAGTTTTTTACCTTCACCTGAGAAAAATTTAATCCCATTATCAAAGTAAGGGTTATGTGATGCTGAAATCACAATACCTGCATGTGCATGTAAAGCACGTGTTAAATGCGCTATAGCAGGCGTTGGTAATGGCCCCAACAAATGCACATACACACCTGCTGCGTTTAAACCTGCTTGGAGAGCTGCTTCTAGAATATAACCTGATAAACGCGTATCTTTACCCATAACCACAATTGGTTTGTTTTTAGGACTATTTCTTTTTAATACTTTTCCTGCTGCAAATCCTAATTTTAATGCAAATTCAGGGGTAATCGGCATTTGTCCAAATTTGCCACGAATTCCATCAGTTCCAAAATAGCTCATTCTTTACTCGCTTTCTTATCTTTATATGACGTATCGTCATATCATTTTTCATCTGTTTTACTTTACACCAAAACAAAAAAACCGTCAGTGCACTGACGGTTTTTTTATTGCCAAAATTACTAAAGATCAACCTACACGATAGTTTGGTGCTTCTTTAGTAATCGTCACATCATGAACATGTGATTCAGACATGCCTGCCGAAGTAATTTTCACAAATTTTGCATTTTGACGAAGATCTTCAATCACAGATGAACCTGTATAGCCCATAGAAGAACGTAAACCACCCATCATTTGATGGATGATATTGCCCATTGGACCTTTATATGGAACACGACCTTCGATGCCTTCTGGGACCAACTTTTCAGCACCCGCTTTAGAGTCTTGGAAATAACGGTCAGCAGAACCTGTTGCTCCCGCCATTGCACCCAATGAACCCATACCACGATACGCTTTATAGTAACGACCTTGGAAAAATTCAACTTCACCTGGCGCTTCTTCAGTACCAGCAAGGAGTGAACCGACCATGATTGTGCTCGCACCTGCGCCAATCGCTTTCGCCATATCGCCAGAGAAACGAATACCGCCATCTGCGATCAATGGAATTTGATCTTTTAGTGCATTGGCAACACTATCAATTGCCGAAATCTGCGGCATACCAATACCTGCCACAATACGTGTCGTACAGATCGAACCAGGACCAATACCCACTTTAACGGCATCTGCACCTGCATCTAACAATGCTAAAGCTGCATCACCTGTTGCAATGTTTCCACCAATCACTTGAACTTGTGGATAATTTGTTTTTACCCAACGTACACGTTCAATTACGCCCGCTGAGTGACCGTGTGCCGTATCTACGACAATCACATCTACACCCGCATCGACTAATGCTTCCACACGGCTTGGTGTTTCTACACCTGTACCGACCGCAGCACCCACACGTAAACGACCAAGGTCATCTTTACAGCTGCTTGGATAGCTTTCCGCTTTACGGAAGTCAGTGACTGTAATTAAACCTTTGAGTTCATTGTGTTCACCAACAACTAGAACTTTTTCAATACGATGCTTTTGTAGCAATGCTTGAATATTTTCTTTCGACTCACCTTCACGAACAGTCACTAAACGGTCTTGACCTGTCATGATGTTGCTTACTGGTTGTTCAAGATTGGTTTCAAAACGTGTATCACGACCTGTGACAATACCCACAACTTTGCCATCTTTTACAACAGGTACACCGCTAATATTATTCGCTTGGGTAATTGCAATAAGTTCACGTACTGTCGTTTCAGGTGTTACTGTGATTGGGTCTTTCACCATTCCAGCTTCGAATTTTTTTACACGGCGTACTTCCGCAGCTTGTGCAGCGATATCCATGTTTTTATGCAAAATACCAATACCACCATTTTGCGCCATTGCAATCGCCATACGAGACTCAGTCACCGTATCCATTGCAGCAGAAACGAGAGGGATATTCAGTTGAATTCCGCGAGTTAAACGTGTCTTTAAGGAGACATCTTTTGGGAGAACAGTTGAGTAGGCAGGAAGTAATAAGACATCATCGAAGGTTAACGCTTCTTGAACGATGGTCAGCATAACAATCTCACTGGTAATTTCCGTGAGCTATTATAAACAAATTTCGATGTGATTTTCATTTTCTATGATGAAAATAATTTGATAAGCGCGTAGAAACGCTTCACTACGACGCCTTATGTCATTTAAGCAACATCGATGCAGTTAACAAACTTGATCATAATTCTCATTATTTTCTGAATCTTGTTGTTCAATATTAATCAATGGGATGAGATTGTGCGCAAGTCGTGCTTTATTACAATGATCATCCGCAATCTGAACCTCTTTACACGTTGAGCTTCGAATGACGTAGATCGAACAACTGACTTGCTGTCCTACTTCTCCTTGTAATGCGATACATTTGACTTGAGCTTGGTTGGTACCTTTCATACAAGAATAAACGGCTGTGAGCGGTTCGACCATGTTTGCAGGCATCCGTTCTGCTTCAGCCCAATAAAAAGAAACACGATAATTTGCACAGCATGCACCACAACTCACGCATGCATCTGAGCTTGCAACTTGAGACAACATTTTTCTTAAAATTCTCGTTATCAAATTAATTTTTTGTAACTTGAATCCTAAGAAAAGTTGTTGATGAACACAATAGATTTATAGAAAAAATATTATGAATTCATTTAGGTAGGACAACTAAACACATACTCATTCATCAGGTCCACTCCACATTCCAGACCCTCAATCCAGTCCAGAAACTGGTTGATCATCTCTTTTCCAACAAATGCGGTGCCATGCTGCGGCACAATCATGTCGAGGTCCATCTGGCGAACCATATTCACCCATAAACGGATGACCTTGTTGGAACACATATAACGCTGGTGGAAGCCTTTCATCTTCTTGATGTGAGCTTCAAAATCGGAAATCGGCTGGCTGGCATCATCAACAATTGAGGCACCCATATCCCCTGAAAAAAGAATTTTGGCGACTGGATCATAAAACTGGAAGTTGCCCACCGAATGCAAAAAGTGAGCAGGAATCGCTACGATTGCTGATTCACCTAAAGGAATCACTTGTCCAGTATCGGCAAGCTCAATTAAGCGATCTTCCCAATTCCCTTTCATTCGATCACTCATAAATGCTGAGTTTAAATGCGGTAAAAAGCGTGCCCATAATTTAGATGCCACTACTTTCGCATCGGTATAAACTAACCAACGTGGCATCGAAGTAATAATATCGGGGTCTTGATGGGATGCCATCACATAATCCAAATTTTTCAATTTGGTATAGCGGTTTAACTCCATGGTTAAAGGAACATAGGTCAGATCACCACCTGGATCTAGAACCGCTGCACGATCGTGATCAATAATTAAAAATTGATTGGCTTGAATGCCTTCGCCCTTGACCAAACTAGTAAAACTAATGCATTTATGCGTACCATTATCAAATAGTATTTGCGACGTAGTCCGCTCAAAACTCATATCAACCCCATAAAAATTCTTTAAATATGAAATATTTTAATTCCTTGATAAAATAATGGGATTTTATTATTGTTTCAATCAGATATTGTATTTTTATCATAATTTATGCAAAAAAGATCCATGCATAAATGATGGATCTTTTTTGCAATTTAAAACTTAATTAGAAGAAATAATGCTGTACCAAAGTTGAAACACCAACGACTAAGAAAATGGCAGCACCAATTTTATGAATAAGTGAAATTGGTAACTTATCTGCTAACTTATCGCCGATAAATACTGCTGGCGCATTCGCTAACATCATGCCAAGCGTTGTACCACACATGACCCAAAAAATACTGTCAAAACGTGCAGCTAAAGCAACTGTAGCAATTTGGGTTTTATCACCAATTTCAGCCAAGAAAAATAGAATAAAAGTTGCACCAAATACGCCGAATTTTTGCCATTTATTAATACTTTCAGTTTCATCCCCTAATTCATCAGGAATGAGCATCCAAATCGCCATACCGATAAAACCAAGTGCCAAAATCCATAATAGAATTTCAGGACTTAGGACAGTCGTAATCCATTGACCTAATACTGCAGAGATACCATGATTAATCGTGGTAGCCAGTAAAATTGCAATTAAAATCGGAACGGGTTTACGGAAACGTGCGGCGAGTAATAATGCCAGCAATTGCGTTTTATCGCCCATTTCAGCAAGGGCAACAATTGATGTGGAGATGAGGAATTCATACATAGTTGAATGCTCTGGCTAGCAAAATATACCGATGACCTACCCCTCCTGCTAGCCAAAATCAAGTAGATTGATGCAGAGTGGTAAATCAAAGGTCTTGCCAACAAAAGCACAGCTAAACAGCTGTTCTTGGTTCTTTGCTATGATGACCATGTTCTGTGGAACAATTATGTTGACCATCACCTCTTTACTTTGCGTAAAGAGCGGCTACTCCCCAATGAAGTGATATTAGTTTATCAAACTCTTTAAATTTTTTAAATCACTACGCCCAAAATTTTTGGTAACCCCAAATTAGCAAACGGGCAATCCCCAATAACAAAGCTAAATTCACACTCAAGCCAAAAAAACCAAAAATCCCCCAACCACTTGCACCGCCAACATTTTGAGCTTGATATTCCATGCTAACCACAATTGTTGCAGCTAACACTTCCAAACCCATGACGATGTACATCACCCAATCTGATGCAAAATGTAGAAAATTGACCTACAAGCCCATTAATACAAAAATAATCAGTAATATCGGTAATACAACTCGATAAATGATTAACATCCTTGCTCCTTATTCCGAATAAATACTTCTTTCAACTATATTAATTTTAGACAAAAGCTTGCACAAATAAAGTCGATTTTTTAATGCTATAAAATAGAAAACCTCGCATATGCGAGGTTTCCATCGTTAAAAAGTACTAGAGCAATAGGCTACGAATATCTTTTAAAAGCTTGGTCAACTTATTGGTAAAACGTGCTGCGTCAGCACCATTAATCACACGGTGGTCATAAGACAATGACAACGGCAACATTAAGCGCGGATCAAAGTCTTTACCATTCCACACAGGTTGCATGGTTGCAGGGGATATACCTAAAATCGCGATTTGCGGCCAATTGACCAACGGCGTAAATGCAGTACCACCAATACTGCCTAAGCTGGTAATGGTAAAATTGGCACCTTGTAGATCTTTCGGTGACAATTTACGATCACGGGCTTTTTGGCTGAGTTCAGCCAATTCTGCTGCAATTTGCTTAATTGATTTTTGATCAGGATTACGTAATACAGGCACTGTTAAACCATCTGGGGTTGCAACCGCAATACCCATATGAATTTCGTTACGCAATAATACTGACTTCTGATCATCAGCCAAATGCCCCGCAAAATACGGCTCTTCTTTTAACAAGTGCGCAACCGCTTTGGCAATAAAGGCCAAGATGGTTAAGCTCAAGCCTTGTTTTTTAAAGCC
Organism: Acinetobacter sp. SwsAc4; assembly: GCF_013391535.1. Taxonomy (NCBI): domain Bacteria; kingdom Pseudomonadati; phylum Pseudomonadota; class Gammaproteobacteria; order Moraxellales; family Moraxellaceae; genus Acinetobacter; species Acinetobacter sp. SwsAc4. Next base: position 112,649 of record NZ_JACAXC010000002.1, on the reverse strand, counting down.
ATCTTTCAGTTCGCCACGCCATGCTTCAAGCTCGGTAATATCCGCCAAGTCAAACTGCGTCACTTGCGGAATAAAGTTATTCAATGACAGCTGTGGCACAGACACTTGCTGTAAACGCGTCATCGCTTTCACTTCACCGCCACCAAATGAACTAAAGTCTGGTAACTTCGGCAAGCCTGAAGCCACTGGAGCGGCTTGCGTTGCAGCAGTCGGTTGTGGTGCGGTCAGACGTGTTTTCACATAAGCAAAGACATCGTCCTTCATCACACGACCGTGCTCACCTGATGCTTTGACCTGCCCAAGAACAACACCTAACTCACGTGCCAGTTTACGCACGGCTGGACCCGCATACACCTTGGCATTGTCAGCTTCTTGCGCTTTGGTCAGTTTCTCAGCTTGTGCAGGCGCACTTGGGGCTGCTGTCGCTGCCGCCTGTGGTTTTGCTGGTACTACTTGAGTCGCAGGCGTAGCGGTTGGTTGAGCTTTTGGTGCAGTGGTCGAGCCACTCACTTCAATCGTTGCTAATGCCATGCCTTGACGAACTTCTTGATTCGCAGACACATGGATTGCTTTCACAATCCCTGCAACCGAGCTTGGTACTTCAACCGATGCCTTATCTGATTCAACCACGCATAGGCTTTGTTGAGCTTCAACACGATCACCAACATTGACCAAAATTTCTGAAACAAGAGCTTTTTCTACACCTAGATCAGGTATTTCAATTTCAACATGACCCGTTGAGCTATTCGTTGCAACTGGTACCTCAGTCGTTGCGACTGGCGCTTCTGTTTGAGTTGGAGTTGCTTGTGGTTCTGGTGCAGCAGCCAAACTTGCAGTCTTGACCTGAATCAAGACCACACCTTCCTTAATGCTATCGCCTTCTTTAATCTGGATCGCTTCCACAATCCCCGCAACCGAGCTTGGGACTTCTACAGTCGCTTTGTCCGATTCAACCACCACAATACTTTGTTCAGGTTCAATCTGATCACCCACTTTGACCAATACTTCTGCAACCAGCGCTTTTTCCACACCGATATCGGGAACTTTTACATCCACAATCTGGCTTGCTGTCTCTGTTGGAGCAGCAACTGGTTGTGCTTTTGTTTCAGCTTCGACAGGTTTTACTTCTGCTTTTGGCGCTTCTGACTTCGGTGCATCGTTTGCAGGTGCTTCAGCGGCAGACTCAGACTCTAACTCAATCAATGCGATGCCTTCAGTCACTTCATCGCCCTGTTGAACCAGAATACTTTTAATGATCCCTGCCGCAGTGCTTGGTACTTCTACCGTTGCTTTATCTGACTCTAAAACTAGAAGGCTATCGTCAACTGCAACATGATCGCCGACTTTGACCAAGATTTCTGCAACAAGTGCTTTATCTACGCCAATATCAGGTGCTTGGATTTGCATAATTATTTCCCCTCACCTGTTTGTGTTTCATTGTATTCAGCAACTGCCTGGACTTCTGGATGCGCTTGTGGCGCCCATGCCACTGGACGATCCGTATCTAATTCAAAATTAGAAATTGCATCTTTCACTAAACGTGCATCTACCTCACCTTCGTCCGCTAATTTTTTCAAAGTCGCAACCACGATATGTGCAGCATCAACACCAAAGAAACTACGTAAGTTGGCACGTGTATCTGAACGGCCGTAACCATCTGTACCTAATGCAACAAATGGACGACCATCTGGTAAATATGCACGGATTTGTTCACTGTACGCACGCATATGGTCTGTCGCAGAAACAACAATACCTTCAGTACCACGTAACTGTTTAGATACCCAAGATTCTTTCACTTCTTCAGCAAGCGCAAGCGGGTGTAAGCGGTTATATTCTTCACATGCCATCCCATCACGTGACAACTCATTGAAGCTGGTTACACTCCAAACGTTTGAATGGATTTGGTATTCATCAAGTAAGATTTTCGCAGCTTTGATCACCTCACGAAGAATGACACCTGAACCCAATAATTGAACTGTTGCTTTTTCATCTTTTTCGAACAAGTACATACCACGTTTAATGCCTTCCTCAGCGCCTTCTGGCATTGCAGGATGCTCGTAGTTTTCGTTCATTACGGTTAAGTAATAGAACACTCGCTCTTGGTTCACATACATGCGTTGTAAACCATCGTGTACGATCACAGCCAATTCATAACCAAAACATGGATCATAAGATACACAGTTTGGAATGGTGTTCGCCAAGATATGTGAATGACCATCTTGGTGCTGTAAACCTTCACCATTCAATGTGGTACGGCCAGCAGTCGCACCAAGTAAGAAACCTTGTGCCTGCGCATCACCCGCAGCCCATGCAATATCCCCAATACGTTGGAAACCAAACATTGAGTAGTACATGTACATTGGAATCATCGGCAAGTTATTGGTTGAATAACTGGTTGCCAATGCAGCCCACGCACTCATCGCACCTGCTTCGTTAATCCCCTCTTGCAGCATGTGACCGTCACTTGCTTCACGATAATGCATCAACTGTTCTTGATCTTCAGGCGTATATTTTTGACCATGCGCAGCATAAATACCGAGCTGACGGAACATCCCTTCTAAACCGAAAGTACGTGCTTCGTCTGGAACGATTGGAACGACACGGTCTTTAATTGCTTTTTCTTTCAATAATGCAGCAATTAAACGAACCATCAGCATCGTGGTCGATTGCTCTTTACCGCCAGAGCCATTTAATACAGCATCAAATACTGATAATTCAGGAATCGCTAAAGTTTCACTCTCTTTACGACGTGCAGGTAGATAACCGCCTAACGCTTCACGACGCGCCTTCATATATTTCAATTCAGGCGAGTTTTCGCTTGGACGATAGAAAGGTACTTCTTCTAATTGCTCATCGTTAAATGGCAAATTGAAGCGATCACGTACATATTTTAAAGAGTCGATTTGCATCTTTTTGATTTGATGCGTTTTGTTTACTGCTTCAATTTCATCAGACAAGCCATAACCTTTAACAGTTTTCGCTAAGATTACAGTTGGTTGACCTTTGGCTGTACATGCTTCTGCATAGGCTGCAAAAACTTTGTAAGGGTCATGACCACCACGATTTAGATTATCAATATCTTCATCGCTTAGGTCTTTAATCAACTCAGCCGCTTCTGGGTATTTACCAAAGAATTTTTCGCGTGCATATGCACCGCCCTTCACTTGTAAGCGTTGGTATTCGCCATCCAGTGTTTCTTCCATAACCGCTTTTAAAGCACCAGTGCTGTCTTTAGCCAGTAGTGGATCCCAATGACGGCCCCACACCACTTTAATCACACGCCATCCCGCACCACGGAATAAAGATTCTAATTCTTGAATAATTTTACCGTTACCACGTACAGGACCATCGAGACGCTGTAAGTTACAGTTCACCACCCAAATCAGGTTATCCAGCTTTTCACGACCAGCAAGTGAAATTGCACCCGTACTTTCTGGCTCATCCATCTCACCATCGCCCAGATATGCCCAGACTTTACGATTTTCTTCTTTGATCAAACCACGATTCATCAAGTACTTTTGAATGTGTGCTTGGTAAATCGACATAATTGGACCCAAACCCATGGATACAGTTGGGAATTGCCAATAGTCCGGCATTAAATACGGATGTGGATAACTCGGAAGACCATTACCACCCACTTCACGGCGGAAATTATTGAGCTGATCTTCGGTTAAACGCCCTTCCAAAAATGAACGTGCGTAAATACCAGGGGCACAGTGTCCTTGGTAATAAATCATGTCACCGCCGAAATTGTCCGAGGCAGCACGAAAGAAATGGTTAAAGCCCACATCGTACAAAGTGGCGGAAGATGCGAAGCTGGCAAGATGCCCACCAAGATCATCGCCTGTTTTATTGGCACGTAATACCATCGCCAAGGCATTCCAACGAATCAAAGCACGAATACGACGCTCCATATCTTGGTCGCCTGGCATCGCTGGTTGTTCTTCAACAGAAATCGTATTGAGATAAGGTGTATTTAAGCGTTGGATCGGAACATGTTTTGCAATAGCCTGTTGATAAAGTTTTTCTAATAAGAATGCGGCGCGTTCCGTGCCCATATGTTGTAATACTGAATCAAATGCTTCTTGCCATTCCTGGGTTTCCTGCGCGTCTGAGTCGCCATAAAACGCCATACAATTCACCTTTTCCCTTAAGTTATTTTGACCTTATATATTTATCATGTTTTGGTGCTATGGAGGTATCGCCCCAAATGAATACAAATTCCCTTAATATTTTCTTGCTAAATAGTCATTGACTCAAATGAAACAAAAAACATAAAAAAACGCCAATTAAGGCGCTTTCTTTTTAAATTTAATATACAACTGTTAACAAATTAGCTTAAGGCAACATGGCAAGATAAGTTGTTGGATTTTTACGTTGACCATTTTTGACAACTTCAAAATGCAAATGTGGTCCTGTACAACGTCCAGTACAGCCTACATTGGCAATATGTTCGCCTGCACTAACGCGATCACCCGCATTCACCATTAAGCGTGAGGCGTGAGCATAACGAGTGATATAACCGTTGCCATGATCGATTTCAACATATTGACCATAACCTGACCCCCAACCTGATTTGGTTACAACACCAGAACCTGTTGAATAAATAGGTGTACCTGATGGTGCCGCTAAATCAACACCCGAATGATGACGTGTCGTTCCTAATAAGGTGCGGTTACCCCATGTTGAACTTACCCGCCCTTCTTGAAGTGGGTGATTAACTAACCACGAATAACCTGTATTTGCTGAAAAAGATGGTGCATTATCTTCGGCAGTCGATGAAATCGCTGAACGACCATATTTTCTTTCGATCGTAGCATTATTCAATTCAATGGTTTTTTCGCGCAATTTAACTGATACATTCGATACGGCAGGCAAATCAATATCATCAGGATGGCTATAAGAACCTTGTGCTAAGGTTTTAGATAATTGCTCTATGCGGTCACCATCTGTTGCTTGACCAATATTTTGATAATCTGCAAAAGCAACCGAAGCGGCTGAAGCAGCGAGTGAGAATGCAAGTAAAATACGACGCATATGCATAAAAAAACCTCTTGAAACAGTCCTTAAATAGTTCCTTTATCATCTCTTCCTTGATAACAGTTAAAATGAACGCTTAAGATGAGCCGATAACCTCGAAGGAAGTTAACATGTCTGAACCTAGCAACGTTTTTCAACAGAAAGGACAACACATAAAAACTGGAAACTTAACGTTTCTGACTACGCAAGTGACTCGATGGAAACAACTTACGAAAATTATTCAACCTATACTGCCCCAACCAGAGCAATGGCAGGTTGTTTGTTATCAACATGGCGTTCTGATCATAACTGGTGAAAATCAAGCGATGATTAGTCAACTCAGCTATTTACAAAGCAACTATGTTGCGCAGTTAGCTCAATTAGAAGGACTCAAAGACTTACGAAAAATCCAAGTTCGCCTAAGAAACAAAATGAATGTTCCTCGTGAACCTTCTCCCCCATCTAAAACACTTTCTTCAGAAACCCAAGAGCAGTTACGCAGCGCCGCTGAATATGTGAGCGACCCTAAGCTTAGCCAAGCTTTACTACGTTTGGCAAGCAATAAAAAGTAAACTACTTATCTTAGGTATTGAAATATACACTTATTTTATGTGAACTAAATCTCAACTTTTATTGTTATAATATAACATAACCAATAAAAGACAATGACTTATATCACACTCACATAAGAAATTGGACAATCATTATCGTTATTAAATGTTACAATTTCATAACTGCTCGGATCATTTTGAACATTGCGTAACAGCTGATTATTGAGTGCATGCCCTGATTTATAGCCATCAAACTTAGCAATTACCTGATGACCCAATAAATATAAATCACCAACAGCATCTAAAATCTTATGACGCACGAACTCATCAGCAAAGCGTAATCCCTCTTCATTGACCACACCTGTATCATCAACACCAATCGCGTTCTCTAAACTCGCCCCTAAAGCCAGATTATTCGCCTTTAAATAATCAAGATCTTTCATAAAGCCAAAAGTTCGCGCTTCACTGACTTCGTATACAAAAGTTTCCGTTGAAAAATCAATCGACACGGATTGGTATTCTTTAGCAAATGCGGGATGATCAAAATCAATCGTAAAATTGAGTTGAAAACCTGAATGCGGGGTGAAAATAGCACGCTTATCTTCAATAAGTGCTTCAACAGGTTTTAGAATTCTAATAAATTTCTTTGGTGCATCTTGCTCTGCTAACTCACCTTGCATGAGTAAATAGATAAATGGACCTGCACTGCCATCCATAATAGGTACTTCAGAAGCAGAGACCTCGATGATTAAATTATCAATGCCTAATCCCGCTATAGCACTCATCACATGCTCAATCGTACCGACTTTTATATCTTCTCGCACAAGATTGGAACACATAAATGCTTCTTGAATGAGTAAAGCATTCGCAGGAATTTCTACAGGAGGATTGAGGTCAATACGGCGAAAGATAATACCTCCATCAATATGGTGAGGAACAAAATTAATCAGCACCTTTTGACCACTATGCAGACCAATACCGCTCGCTTTCACCACACGCTTGAGAGTACGTTGTTTCACCATACCATGACAACTTCATTTGCAAAAACCGATATAACTTAGCATATTTTGCCATTTTAAAAAAATAAAAAAGGGAGCAATTACTTACCCCCTTTCTCTAAACATATGATTTTATTATTTACGCTGCTGATTTTTCAGATAGTCTTGAATACTCATTGGCGATGAACGTGGTGTAGAACTTGGCGCTGCTGTAGCAGGTGCGTCTACATTTGCACGTTTACTGATCGCCGGAACATCATCTTCATCTACAGGTTGTTGGGTTTTAGCGATTGTTGTTGGCGTATGAGTTACTGTACGTTTTTTGGGTTCGGTATCATTGGCATTACGTGTCAAACCTGTTGCAATTACAGTCACACGCAGCTCATCACGCGAATCTGGGTCAAATACCGTACCATAGAAAATTTCACCTTCATCCAAATCAACAATCTGGTTGACCACTTCTGAAATAATGTCAATTTCGCGTCCAGTAATATCTTCGCCACCTGTGATATTCACCAATGCACCTTTTGCATTAGTGAGATTCACATTATCAAGCAACGGGCTACGGATAGCCTGTTCAGCCGCCTGACGAGCACGATCTTCACCACGTCCTGTACCCGATCCCATCATTGCGTAACCGCGAGTACTCATAGCTGTTTTCAGATCAGCGAAGTCGAGATTCATATGACCATGGTTCACTACAAGATCAAAAATACTCCGTACCGCATTAAGTAATACATCATCTGCCTTTTTATAAGCATCTTTCATTGAAATATCTCCATAAACGCTGAGTAAGCGTTGGTTTGGAATAATAATCAATGAATCAACATGCTCTTCTAAAGCTTCAATACCTTTTTCTGCTAACTTTTGGCGGCGGCGACCTTCAAAATTAAACGGGGTTGTTACCACACCCACGGTCAAGATGCCCATTTCTTTGGCGACCTCTGCAACCACTGGAGCGGCACCTGTACCAGTACCACCACCCATACCCGCGGTGACAAAGACCATATCTGTGCCTTCAAGGTGCTGGCGAATCACTTCACGACTCTCTTCACCAGAAATTTGCCCCATCTCTGGTTTACCACCACAACCTAAACCACGCGTACTTTGTTCACCAATCTGAATTTTAAAAGGCGCATTCATGCTATCGAGTGCCTGTTTATCAGTATTGGCACAAATAAATTTTACACCTTGGATATCTGATTGCACCATATGTTGGACGGCATTACCACCACCACCACCGACACCAAATACTGTGAAACGGGCTTGACCGTTGCCATCGTCTAGTTCATCTTCTACCAATTCAAATGAGGTCATGACCTTTAGATTTCCTAATATATAAAATGGCAGTCACTTCAGCCCGTTACTGCCCTGATTTTTAAAACAACCGATGTTAAGATGCTGTTCAATAATAGCTAGCTTGTCAAGTACAACGGCTCACTATTACAACTTCCTAACAAATTTTCCCCAAAATACGTACAACTTAAAATATGGCTTTTAATTTGCTATTTAATGCATTCCAACCATTGGTCACTCGATCCATAAAACTTCGATCATTCGATTCTTCTGGTTCTTCTACTGCATCCTGCAAATCACTTTGGCTAAACATCAATAATCCTGACGCTGTCGCATACATCGAACGACGTAATGCAGCAAGATGTTGGTCTTCAGCGTAGACCTGTAAAGGTGGATTACCTAAATGTGCAGATACTCCAAGCATACGACGTGCCAAATTCACCATACCTTCAATTTGACAAGCATCACCTGTGAGTACTACACCATGATATAAACCATATATTGCCCCACTATGCTCTAACTCTTCACGAATTAATGTAAAGATTTCTTCATAACGCGCAATAATAATTTCTGCAAGCTCAATACGACTAATGGTCTGCTGTCCATCAATCGCTTGCACTTGAATCATATGGTCAGGTTTCACTACACTGAGATCAACACAACCATGTAAAATTTTAATACGTTCAGCTTCTTCAGTGGTCGTTTGTAAAACCGCTGCAATATCGCGGGTCACATTTTCACCACCACGTTGCAAGGTACGTACTAATGCTAAACGACCATCTAAATATACTGCGATATTGGTAATCCCTGCACCAATATCAACTAAGCATACGCCATATTCTTTTTCATCTTTGAGCAAACTAGCTTCAGCCGTAGCTAAACTAGATACCACCATTTTCTCTACCCCGATATTGGCCCCTTTCATGGCACGATCAAGGTTTTGCATGGTATTAATCGGCATCATCATCAATTGATAATGCCCAGTCATGCTATGAGCCGACATATTGACTGGGTTCTGCACCCATTCAGCCGAATCGCCCAACTCGAAGCCTAATGGAACAGCACTTGCAAAATAATAATCTGGCGATACATGGCTCGCTTTGGCTAACTCTAATGCTCTAACCACTTCATTTGTCGTAATAATATGATCATGATTAGCTACTGGTGTACGGCCTGATGCGTAAAAACTTTGCAATTCAGTACTTGGAATTGACACCCATGCGCTATGGATACGACACTCCGCCATATCTTCGGCTTCAGAGACTGCATTTTTAATCGCAGCAATCACCTTATCCAAGCTCACAATTTTGCCTTTAACCATGCCTCGGTTGCGAGCAGTTGCCATGCCAATCACTTGGATCTTATCCGGTGCATGGACCTTACCAATCAAAACTGAGACTTTATGCGTCCCAATATCAATCGCAACAACTGAGGAAACAGCTTCACTCATTACTTCATTACCATATCTTTTGTTGTTTAGTACGGGCAAACTGCCTGTTATTTTCAAGCCACGTATTATGGCTTTGCCTCAATTGCCCCTGCAAGGCTTGTGTCATCAATCGTTACAACTAACTGACCATTGACAATCTTTGGCGGGATTGCGTTTTTCCATTGAATAGCAAGGCCATTTCGATAACGCAAATCAATTGCTGAGATTTTCGACCATACAGGTTTGAGATCCGTTTGTGCCAAATGGCTTAAGCGTTGAAGCTTATTCATGGTTTGATCTTGATCAACAATAATCCGTAGACCTGAATCAAACTGCATAAACCACGTCATTCGCTCTGTTAAATACAATTCTTTTAATCTTAAATTCGCTGGATGAAACAGTTGATTAATTTCATTATAGCGACGCATCATCATTTTGGATTGGCTGACTGGCCCATGTAAAAGTGGCAAGTTTGGATGTACTTTTAATACAGCTTCACTAAAGACATCACCATTGTCACTGAGCAAACGCCCTGTTCCCCAACGCGCAATTGCGTGACGCGGCATAACTCTTACACGAATCCCATTCGGCCAAGCTCGTGATACCACGACACGGTCAACCCATGAGACCTTTAACGCCTGGTCCCGAATCTGCTCTAAATCGGAAGTGAAATAGTTATCTTTGATCATTGGACTTAGATATTGTACTAACTGCTGATTTTCAATATCCGAGTTAGTCCCAACCACCTGTAATTGTGCGACTTTTGCATCAGTCATCACTTTATATAAGCCATATAGACCAATTGCCAATACAATAAAAGCAATGATCAACAACGCCCAGCCACCCGCATTCACCATTTTTTGTTTCTGTGAAGGCGGTTTCTCATGAATCGAGCTAATGGCTGGCCGTGTTTTACGGCGCATAGAAGCAGGGAGTTGAGCCATATATCATTAAGCCGATTGGGTTAAAGTTTGCTCTAAAATTGCAACACAGAGCTGATCGAAACTATAACCTACGGCTTGAGCTGCTTTAGGCACTAAAGAATGACTGGTCATTCCCGGTACGGTATTGACTTCTAACAACCAGAAATTGCCCTGCTCATCCTGCATTGCATCAATACGACCCCAACCTTCCGCACCGACTGCTTGAAAAGCACGTAGACACAATGCTTGTAAGCTTTTCTCTTCATCTTCGCTTAAACCACAAGGAATGCCATATTCCACATCATTGCGTTGATACTTTGCCTCATAGTCATAGAAAGCAACGTCTGCGGGTGGCTGTAAACGAATCACAGGCAACGGCTGACCATTCAAGAATGAAATGGTGAATTCACGACCCGTAATCCACTTTTCAGCCATTACCACAGCATCATGCTGTGTCGCTTTTTCAATTGCAGCCGCAAAATCTTCTGCTTTCTCAACCTTGCTCATCCCGACACTCGAACCTTCGTGCACAGGTTTGATAATCACAGGCAAACCCAGATCTGCAATGACTGCATCCAGATCTGAGTCTTTCGTAATGATGCGGTATGGTGCGGTTGGTAAATCACTACCCTGCCAAATTTGTTTGGTTTTGATTTTGTCCATCCCAATCGCAGAACCCTGCACACCCGTACCTGTGTATGGAAGGTTTAACCACTCCAACACACCTTGGATCTGACCATCTTCACCACCACGACCATGCAATACGATAAAAGCACGATCATAACCGACCAACTCAGTCACGCTTCGCTCTTGTGGATCAAATGCTTCTGCTTGCACACCTGAGCGCAACAAAGCCTCTAAAACGGCTTGACCACTATCCAATGACACAGCACGTTCAGCTGACTTCCCACCAAACAACACAGCAACTTTGCCGAATTTTGCAGCATTTGACACGTTTATATCCTTAAAACTGTAAAACTTTTATATTCACGAAAATAAATTATTTGGCATACAAACGATGCTGAGCCAATTCTACCGAAATTGCGCCCACGTTACCCGCGCCTTGTGTTAATAACAAGTCATTCGCTTGTAACACTTTTTGTAAAACATGCGGCAAATTGCCATCAACTGGATCAACTAGAATCGGTTCAACTTGACCACGTAGACGAATACTCCGTGCCAAAGCTCGACTATCCGCCCCCACAATCGGTTTTTCACCCGCTGGATAGACTTCCAGTAATAACAGTTGATCCACTTGTGATAACACATCGACAAAATCATCAAAACAATCACGAGTACGACTAAAACGGTGTGGTTGAAACAACATCACCAAACGACGGTCTGGATGGCTGGCACGCGCTGCTTTAATGGTGGCTTCTACCTCTTTCGGATGGTGACCATAGTCATCCACCAATTTCACCAAGCCTTCGCCCACTGCAAATTCACCTTGAACTTGGAAGCGACGACCCACTCCACTGAAGCCTTCTAAAGCACGGCAAATCGCACCATCAGAAACACCTTCATCAGTTGCCACACCAATCGCAGCCAATGCATTCAAGACATTATGCAAACCTGGCTGATTGATGGTGACACGTAATGGCTCACGATCTTTACGTAGTACAGTAAAGTGCGATTGCATACCTTCTTGTAACACATCCACAGCACGAATATCGTTATCTTCACCAAAACCATAGGTCAACGTTGGACGACCAATACGAGGAAGAATTTCACGGATATTGGCATCATCACCACAAACGACTGCCAAACCATAGAATGGTAAATTATGTAAGAACTGAATAAAGGTATCTTTTAACTTATCAAAGCTACCTTCATAGGTGTCCATATGATCTGCATCAATATTGGTCACGATCGCAGCCATCGGTTGCAAATACAAGAAAGATGCATCTGACTCATCAGCTTCTGCTACGATAAAACGGCTTTCACCCAGTGCGGCATTGACACCTGTGCTATTCAGCAAACCACCAATCACGTAAGTTGGATCTAGATTTTCTTCTGCCAGCATCGTTGTTAATAAACTGGTAGTTGTGGTTTTACCATGCGTTCCAGCGACTGCAATACCATGACGATAACGCATCAACTCACCCAGCATTTCGGCGCGGCGTACAATCGGTGTGCGTTGTTCAATCGCGGCTTTAATTTCTGGATTTTCAGGATCAATCGCAGTTGATACCACGAGCACATTGGCATTTTTAATATTTTCAGCCGAATGCCCAATATAAACTTTAATACCATTGCTTTCGAGTTGCGCTATGGTCTTTGAGGCTTTGATGTCTGAACCAGAAATTTTATAACCTTGATTGGCCAATACCTCGGCGATACCACACATCCCCGCACCACCAATCCCAACAAAGTGGATATGTTTAATACGGCGCATTTCTGGCACTTTGATGAGCTTTTTGGCTTGGTTTGGATTTGTTGGAGACATAAATAAACTCGAATTACAATTTTTTAATCAGATCAACCACATGCTGAGTTGCATTCGGTTGTGCTTGTTGACGTGCTTTAATTGCCATTTCAGACAGTAGTTGGCGATTTAATAATGTGGCTAACAACTCATCTAAAACAGCCGGTGTCATGTCTGCTTGTTGACAAATTTTCGCAGCGCCGACATTTGCTAAAAATTTCGCATTTGCAGTTTGATGATCGTCTACGGCAATCGGCAAAGGTACAAACACTGCGGCTAAACCTGCTGTTGCAACCTCTGTCACCGTCAAAGCACCAGCACGGCAAATAATTAAATCAGCGTCACTGTAGGCTTTTGCCATATCATGAATAAAGGGCTCAACTTGAATATTCAAACTCGAAGGCGCGCCTTGGTAACGCACACGCGTAATCTCTTGCTGATTTTGGCCACATTGATGAAACACATTCAATGGAACATTGACCTTTTTCAGAGCTTCAGGCAAACGCTCATTCAGTGCTTGTGCACCCAGTGAACCACCAACAATCAGAATATTCAGTGGTAATTGTGCTTGCTCACGGGTTTGATAACGCCATGATGGGTTCAAAATTGCAGTAATCTCAGCACGTACAGGATTACCTGTGGTCACGACTTTATCACTGTTTGCAAATGTATTTGGAAAAGCCTGACACACGGTCTTGGCAATACGCGCCAATTGGGTGTTGGTAAATCCTGCAATCGCATTCTGTTCATGGATTAACACAGGAATACCGAGTAAACGTGCTGCTAAACCACCTGGTCCAGCGACATAACCACCGAAACCCGCCACAGCATCAATGTTTAATTGCTTCATATAGCGCATCGCGCTTAATGTTGCTTTTAGAATTTTAAATGGCGCACTCAGCTTACGTAAAATACCATTACCGCGTACGCCTTGAATATCAATTTGATAAATCGGAATATTTTGATCTTTGAGTAACCGATTTTCCATTCCCGTAGGCGTTGCTAGCCAAGAGACTTGGCAGCCATCCTGTTGCAGTTGTTTGGCAACAGCAAGCGCAGGGAAAACATGTCCACCTGTGCCAGCGGCCATCATCATGACATGTTTAGGTTTATTCTGTAGCGAATTGGTCACGGTCTAATTCTTCAACTCAAAAGAAGGTTATCGTCTATTGTTTTCGGAAGTTATTCTAATCCTAAAGCTTCATTCACGAAAAGCGAATTTCACCTGTTTACAACAGAAAGCTGAGCTTTTTTTAATTCTTTGTTGAAAACAAGGTTCTACCAATATCCAAATGCCCATTTGCACATAAATTTAATCCAAATACAAACGGGCAGTTTGGTCAAAAAATGGCGTAATCTTAGCTGTTTCGCCCTGCTTCTAGCACATCAAATAAATTATCTGCAATCGAGGTACCAAACTGAGCATCAATCTCACGAATACAGGTTGGACTGGTGACATTTATTTCAGTCACATAATTACCAATCACATCAAGCCCCACAAAAACCAAACCTTTTTCACGTAAGAAAGGACCGACTTTTGCCGCAATCATTTTGTCATTTTCAGTGAGTGGACGTGCTTGACCTAGACCACCTGCCGCCAAATTACCTCGTACTTCACCATTTTGCGGAATACGCGCTAAACAATATGGAATCGGTTCACCATTCACCATCAAGATACGCTTATCACCTTCAACAATTTCAGGAATATAACGTTGTGCCATGATTGGACATGTGCCCATTTCGGTGAGCATTTCCAGAGTTGAACCAATATTTACCCCATCTTGGTATAAACGGAAAATCCCCATCCCACCCATACCATCCAAAGGTTTCACAATCACATCGCCATGTTCTTTGATGAATTCACGAATTAGGCTTTGTTGAGACGTCACCAAAGTCGGTACTTGTAACTCTGGGAATTGAGTTGCGAACAGCTTTTCATTACAGTCACGTAGCGATTGTGGTTTGTTAATAATCCACGCGCCTTCACGTTCAGCCTGTTCCAAAATATAAGTGGTATAGACAAAATTCATATCAAACGGTGGGTCTTTACGCATCAACACCACATCGTAATCCGCCAATGACTCTTTGCGCTTCTCACCCAACTCATAATAATGATCGTAATCTTCAAAGACTTTAAGCGGTGAAATCAAACCAAAGGCTTTACCCTGATCAATATATAAATCGTGTTGTAATACATAACCCAATTCATGACCGCGACGGCTTGCCGCCCATAACATTGCCATGGTTGAATCTTTCTTAAGATTCACCGTTTCAATTGGATCCATCACTACAAGTACACGCATAATTTAACGCTCATATTTTTAATCTTGGCAAAAGTATAGCGAAGTTTGTTGATGTTGTTTAAACAAGTTATGTAATTATTAAATCTAAAAAATTCTAATTTATTCAAATCACTAGATTCGATTTATTTAAATAGACGATTTTCTGAGTGATAAAAATTATAAAATTACTGGCAAATGATTTCATCGCCAGTAATTCGTGCAACATTCGCTTTCAGCGTCGAATTAAGCCAAAAGTTTTTGAATATCTTTGCCAATTTTTTCAGGTTTGGTCGTTGGAGAATAACGTTTAATCACTTCGCCATTTTGATTAATCAAAAACTTGGTGAAATTCCATTTGATGCTTTCACTACCTAAAATACCTTTGGCTTCTGAGGTGAGGTATTTATAAATCGGATGTGCATTTGAACCATTCACATCGACTTTGGCAAACATAGGAAATGACACACCATAGTTGCGTTGACAGAAGTTGCCAATTTCTTCATTGCTTGATGGGTCTTGGTTAGCAAACTGGTTACATGGAAAGCCTAAAATCACCAAACCTTGTTGTTGATAGTCTTGATATAGCTTCTCAAGTCCTTCAAATTGTGGGGTTAAGCCACATTGGCTTGCCGTGTTCACCACCAATAAAACCTTGCCTTGATAGTCTGCAAAGTTCTTTTGCTCGCCTTCTAAAAGTTCAGCCTGAAAATCATAAATTGTGGTCATACAACATCTCGCTCTGATTCAATCAATCTTATTTGCCCAATAGCTTTGTGTATTTGTTCAGCTATGCAAATTAATATTGCACACAATTATATTGTGCGCAAGTTAATTATGCGCAATATACTTTTGCGATTAATCAAACTATACTGTGAGTTCGCAAAGATAACGTTGAGGAGCAAAGCATGACTGAATTTTCTTACTTGGATAATCAAGTGTGTTTTGCAATGTATTCCGCGACCAATGCGATGATTCGTCAATATCGTCCATTGCTTCAGGAATACGACCTGACCTATCCGCAATTTATTGTGCTGTTGGCTTTATACGAAAAAGACAATGTGACGCTGTCTGAAATTGGTCAAAAGACCTTTTTTGATTCGGGCACGCTGACACCAATTATTAAAAAACTTGAAGAAAAACAGTTTTTAAAGCGCGTTGCAGTGAAAGAAGATGAGCGTATGAAAAAGGTGATCTTGCTTGAAAAAGCACTTGCTGCAAAAGATGAAATTACCTTAATTCCGTTTAAACTCGCCTGCTCTTTAGGTGTTGATCCGAATGATTTGGTGGCAATTCATAATCTATGTCATCGTTTTTTAAAGGGTTTGGAGGATTCTAAACTCGAAAGCATGAGTGAATAAATGCAGCAAGCTATTGTTGGATTTCACCTCGATGAAGAAAACCACTGGGTTGCTGACCTCGCCTGTGGTCATGGTCAGCATGTGCGCCATGACCCACCGTGGCAAAATCGCCCTTGGGTGTTGACTGAGCAAGGGCGTAAGGAAAAGTTAGGGGTGATGTTGGAATGCAAGACGTGTGAGGAGAAGCGATTCGCATAAGAGATTTTATGTTAAAAATAGGCAATATTTTAATGTGACAGAATTAATTTAAGAAGACATAACACATTGTTTTTTGATATGAAACAAGAGGAGTAATTTTATTATTGAGCGTTAAATAATTTTGATTTATATATATTTTCTGAAAAATAACTAAAAAATGAAAAATCCACTATATACTGCGCGGCATAAACTTACTTAGTGTGTTTTTAGGGGGATTTATATGAAACCAATTGCTAAATTAGGTCTTTGTACGTTACTTATAGTAGGTACGTTTAATATCACGGGCTGTTCAGTATTTATGGCTGCAAAACAGCCTGAAAAAAAAGATACTAAGATGCTTGCTGTTGGTGTACCGAGAGCTGTGATTTTAGCTGAATTCGGTGCTCCTGTTTCAACTGTAAAGAATGGTGATGAAACTGTCGATATTTTTTCTTTTAAACAAGGTTATGGTAAGGCAGCAAAATTTGGGCGTATGATGTTTCATGGAGTAGCTGATGTTGCTACTTTGGGACTTTGGGAGATCATTGGTACTCCAGTTGAGTCAGGATTTGATGGCAATAATATTGCCTATCAAATTACTTACGATCAAAACGATAATGTTAAAACAGTTGTGCAATTAAAAAAGTAACTGTGAAAATAAAAAACTGACATCCTGATCTGACCCCTAAAAGTTAGACAGGAAGTTATGCAGTATTTAAGGACTGATTTCTTGAAAGCTCTCAGTGGTTTACCTCGATGTTGAACACGAAGCTCTTTCATGTTGGTAAATTTAGAGTCTAGGCTGAAAGCCTTATAGAGTGTATGTGATTCTTAGTTTTGATCATTTTTTAAGCAAAAGTGTTGGCAAAAACTATCAAAACTGCTCATAAAAAAGCCGACTTGTTTCAAAATCGGCTTTTTGGGCATTTTTGGATTTTTCTTGTTTTATTAAGTATCTGATATTTATATTAATATACAAATGTATTGTGCATAACCGCCATTATGTTAAATGGTGTCAAAAGCTAATTTGAATATTAACTTTAGAGACGTTTATAGATCGCTTTATTCGCACTAGTGCGTCTTACAAACGTAGCAATTTTTCTAGATTCAACTTCCTGACGAAATAGTCTACCCAATCGTTTACGTTCACCACTTGATAGTTGCTCCCATATTTGATCAGAACAAACATCATTAATATGGAACTCAGCACCTGATGCTTTTTTTTCTGAATTTTGAATTGCTTGATTAATTAGTGAATCTAGAGCCAACGGTTTTTTAGGCTCTATTGGTTTAAGCAGAGTCTTATTTAAAGCATTTTCGATGTATGTATTTAAATCAATATTCTGCTCGATAGCTTGATTTAAGCTCCCTGCTAACACTTTTTCATCTAACGTGATCATTAAGTCTGTAGCCATGTTCATCTCCATAAAATTTGTAATGAGTTGTCTCATTTGCATAATGAGAATTGATATGGAATATAAATTTTTTTAAATCATTAGTCAATCATTATTTTAATGAGATGTAATGAGAAATTTGTTTTTTATTTTTTAAAGATTAGAAGGGGGAATTTTTAAATATTTCTACACTTAACATAATACACCTTATACGAAATGCGTTATAATTTTCTTTAGAAATCAATACTGTAGTTTCTAGTTTATAGCCCAATCGAGCCCGTTTGGGCTTTTTTTATGATTTTTCACGTTCCACGCTTATTTTTTAATCATTATTTTCAATAATCTATTAGCTCAACTCAACAAAAAAGGAAGCTTTCGCTTCCTTTTCTCTTACGCTTAAAATTTAGATGCCATATTTTTCACGATAAGCCTGCATATTGGCTAAAGCTTCTTTCTCGCCTTTTGCATCCAAATAATCCATCAAATCTTTCATTGTGATTAAAGCATGCACAGGGATTTCGAGTTCTTTTTGTACTTCCTGAATCGCTGAAAGCTCACCTTGACCACGCTCTTGACGATCTAATGCAACCAACACCCCTGCAATCGTCGCACCTGCATTTTTTAAGATGGTCACAACTTCACGAATCGCAGTCCCCGCAGTGATCACATCATCAATGATCCAGACTTTCTGGCCAGCAACCGATGCGCCAACCAACACACCACCTTCACCATGATCTTTAGCTTCTTTACGGTTAAAACCCCAAGGAACGCTCTTACCATGCACTTGAGACAATGCCACCGCAGTCGCCGCAACAAAAGGAATCCCTTTGTACGCAGGACCAAAAATCACACCAACGTTTTCACACTGAACCAATTTATCAGCATAACCTTGTGCTAACAAAGACAACGCTTCGCCATCATTGAGCAAACCTGCGTTAAAGAAATAAGGACTGACACGACCTGATTTTAAGGTAAACTCACCAAATTTAAGCACACCACGTGATAATGCGAGTTCGATAAAAGCTTGCGGATGAAATGACACAGGCGTTGTCATATAAGGTGCTCCAAATTCTTTAATTGAGGTTAAACAGACGTATGATACCAAAGGATAGCTATCCAAGTGATGTAAAAATTCTTCGAGTGGTTTCAATTAACGTAAATGGTCTACGTTCATCTGTGACCAAAGGTCTGCTTGATTGGTTAGAACAGTCTGATGCCGATGTGGTGTGTATGCAAGAAAGCCGCATTACCCATGAACAATGGACGCATAAATTTAAACCAGAAGGTTGGTATACGCATCTGTTCCCTGCTGAACGTGCGGGCTATGCAGGCACAGCCATTTATAGTCGCTTACCCTTTGTCTCTGTACAAAATGGTTTAGGTTTTGAACTGGCGGATTCGCAAGGACGCTTTATCACAGCGGAATTCGATTTAGGTCTGTCACACCCTGTTCATATTGCTTCCTTATACTTACCATCAGGTTCAAGCGGTGATGAAGCACAAGCACGTAAAGATTTATTTCTTCAAGAATACGCACAAATACTCAAACAATGGCGAGATGAAAATAAATCGATCATCGTGTGTGGTGATTACAATATCGTGCATAAGCGTATTGATATTAAAAACTGGTCAGGCAATCAGAAATCATCTGGCTGTTTACCGCATGAACGTGCATGGCTTGACCATATTTATGATGAACTTGGCTATGTGGATACCTTCCGTGAGGTACGAAAAGAAGCTGAATTGTATTCATGGTGGTCAAATCGTGGTCAAGCACGTGCGAAAAATGTCGGTTGGCGTATCGACTATCAAGCCTGCTCTCCTGATTGGAAAGCACGCACTGCAAATGCTTGGGTGTATAAAGAACAATGGTTTAGTGACCATGCACCTGTGATTATTGATTATAAAATACACGAATAAGTGAACACATGTTCACTTTGCCCGTCTCTTTAGCTTACATATCATGTCGTTTTTTGTGTATTTTTATTTACCAGCTGTAACGGCATTATAGCACCACGGCACAGGGAAGCGGTCAGGATGACCAAAAAGGGATAGGACGCCGTAGGAAGACAAAATAAACTTAGATTAAGTTTATTTGCAAGGATGAGACATTGGACGTTGAAATGAGACCCGCATGATCAGGATGATTAGATGTGGGTTTTCTCTTTTTTAGATATTAAATATTTTTCCTCTGCTTTGTATTTAGCCATTTAGTTCAAAAAATTAGAAAGATTTAGTCATTTAATCTACGCTTAATACATAACATCGATTCACTTGATAAAAATTTTCAACTGGTACATTCCCTGCCTTTTAAGTTAGGCTTTAACGCATATCTTTCATTGTGTTGTTATGGTTTTCAGTATGTTTAAAATTTATGGAATTAAAAATTGTAATTCGATGAAAAAAGCCTTTGATGCACTACAAGCAAAAGGAATTTCTTACGAATTTCATGATTATAAAAAACAAGGGATTGATGCCGACACTTTAGCAATTTGGCTAAAAGAGATTGGCGCAGATAAGGTTCTCAATAAAAAAGGTACGACTTGGCGTAAATTAACCGAAGCAGAACAGGCTCATGCAACAAGTAATCAGGAAAATTTGATTGAAACTTTAATTGATCAGCCGAGTTTGATTAAACGTCCCGTTTTACAAACGCCTGAAGGCTTTGTCATTGGCTTTGATGAAGCGACTTATCAAAACCTCTCCGATTAAAGAAATAAAATAAAAAACCGAGTCACAGGACTCGGTTTTTTTTACGCTTAAAGTGTAATTAGTTGGCACGAATCCAAGTTTGGTTACGACCAAGCGCCGCTACACCAATATAACCGCGTAATTTAAGCTTTTTACCACCTTCGATGATTTCAGCTTTCAATTTATAAGTTTTGCCAGTCTTAGGATCGAGAATCGAACCACCATCATAATTTACGCCACCAACATTTTTAAGGCTATGAACAATCGTTACCCCTTTTAATGTCTTATTATGAAATGTTCCTTCGCATTTTGAACATGCATTCTCTTGGCCTGGAACTAAATATTTTTGAATAGATGCGGTAAGCGTGCCATCCTTCAGCTCCGTAAATTTCACGATCGCTTTTGGTTGTTTTGTTTCATCATCAATGGTTTGCCATACTGAGCCATTTAATGCATCTGCAGCATTGGCAAAAGTTGTTAAACAGAGCAATCCAAATGCTAAAGCAATTTTCTTCATTTTTGTAATATCCTTAAGGGGTCTTTTCAAGATTAAGAGTATTGAGAATTTCTATCAATATTGCAATTCTTGATTATGACTATTGGGTATAGCCTGAGCAACAACAAAAGATTGCTGTAATGACAGCGCAAGGCACACGAGTCAAAATTCTCTTAGTTATATACTGACCTAACAATATGGAAAAATTATGAAATTTGGTACTGTTTGGAAATATTATTTTACTGAATCATTACTAAAAGCGACCATTCGTACGCCGAGTCAGTTTAATTTAGCCCCGAATGCTTTGCGACCTTTATTAGACCAACTTTGTCGTCTATTCCCCCAAGATCCAACAGTACAAATTCGACCATTGCGCTTAGCAGGCGTGCGTGGTGAAGAAATCAAAGCACAAGTTTCTGCCACACAACTTATTTTTCATATTCATGGCGGCGCTTTTTTCTTGGGGAGTTTAAATACTCATCGTGCCCTCATGACTGATATTGCTGCGCGCACGCAAATGCAAGTGGTTCATGTGGATTATCCTTTAGCCCCTGAACATGCTTTCCCTGAAGCAATTGATGCGATTTTTGACGTTTATCAAGCACTATTAGTACAAGGTATTCAACCCAAAGATATTATTATTTCGGGGGATTCTTGTGGTGCCAATCTCGCTTTAGCATTGTGCTTACGGTTAAAAGCACAACCTGACCTCATGCCAAGCGGTTTAATTTTAATGTCACCCTATTTAGACCTAACCCTCACCAGTGAATCATTACGCTTTAACCAAAAACATGATGCTCTGCTCTCTATTGAAGCCTTACAAGCAGGAATTAATCATTACTTAAAAGATGGTGTACAAGCGGATGATCCGCGTGTTTCACCTCTATTTGATGATCTTAAAGGCTTACCGCCAACACTGGTGCAAGTTGGCTCAAAAGAAATTTTACTGGATGATTCAAAACGCTTTAGGGAAAAGGCGGAACAGGCAGGTGTCAAGGTTCGATTCAAGCTGTACACAGGCATGTGGCATAACTTCCAGATGTTTAATGCATGGTTTCCTGAAGCCAAACAGGCACTGGCGGATATTGCCGATTTCGCCCATTCGCTTGACCGTGACTAAATCCTTTAAGTTTTATCCAAAAAAATGGTCAGCTATGTCTGACCATTGTCATTCTTAATTTAATTTTGTCATCATAAAATAAATTTGATTGAATATTTAGATCATTGCTTCTTTTTCAAAATATTTTTCCCGTTCTAATTTGCATTAAAAAGCCGATGGCTAGACTTTTTTCTCATTCTAAAGATGTTATTGTTATTTTAATTATTATTCTTCAATATTTTGACGACAATCCTACAGTTCCCACGAAATCTCATTGCATATAAGGAAACATGCCAATCATGAGGATTCATTTTAAGAGGTTAGTTGACAGAGAAAAATGGAATTTCTCGCAGTTCTGGGAACATGAACCATTAATTAATTGGAACATGTTAAAGAAATGTATTTTGTTGCTAATCTTAGCCTCACTTATAAGTCTATTTGGAATTATTTGGGACAGTTTTGTCTTGCTGAATCCATTTACATGGCAATGGGTAAATTTACCGTTGGTTCGATCTAAACTTTGGACCAATGTAATCATGCTTTTTGTCTTTTTAAGTTTGATTATGCCCTGCTTTATTTATAAAGATAAATCTTGGGTACAAGAAATCATTCCGATTTTAAGCGTACAGGTCGTTACTGTTTTACTCTGTCATATAGGCTATCTGATTGGGAGTTTTAGTCCAGCAACCATGGTTGCCTATGTCAGTGTTGTGGGAGTAGGTCTGGTTCTGTTTGATCGCAAAATGATTTATTGTGCACTGGTGCCAGCAACAATCGCACTGCTGTTTTGCAACTTTTTAAGTATGTATGGTGTCCTACAATATGCACCGATATTTAAGCTAGAAGTCCTGAATCAAGCTCAAATGCATCCTTTTTGGGTTGGCAGTATGTTTTTCTTCTTATTGCCAATTTTAATTGCTTGTTTGTTGCTATTTGAAAGTCTGCTCAAACAATGGCGAATTCGAGAAACGGCTATTCAAGTACTCAGTCTTTTAGATCCGCTCACGAATGTGATGAATCGTCGCAGTATTAGCAATCACTTAGAGCGCTTACATCAGCAACCAAATCAACTTTACTCGATTGTATTAC
Source organism: Acinetobacter sp. SwsAc4 (assembly GCF_013391535.1). Taxonomy (NCBI): domain Bacteria; kingdom Pseudomonadati; phylum Pseudomonadota; class Gammaproteobacteria; order Moraxellales; family Moraxellaceae; genus Acinetobacter; species Acinetobacter sp. SwsAc4. The sequence goes on along the minus strand of NZ_JACAXC010000002.1, from coordinate 89,422 downwards.
TCGATTTAGATCATTTTAAGAATATTAATGACCAGTTTGGGCATAGTATGGGGGATCAGGTCTTGATTCAGGTCACGAGATGTTTGGCAAATAATGTGCGTGATCAAGATGTGATTGGTCGTTTTGGTGGCGAAGAATTTATTTTACTGTTACCCAATACTACCACTACACAGGCATATAGTGTGGCCGAGCGCTGTCGCTTAGCGATTGGTGAGTTAAAATTTACCTCAGAAGATCACCAAGAGTTTTCTATCAGTGCCAGTTTTGGCATCAGTAGCACACTCAGTGCCGATGAACCTCACTTAATTATTAGTCAGGCAGATCAAGCATTGTATGCGGTAAAAGCATCTGGTCGAAATCAAGTCAAAATTTTTACTTAACTTTTCTTAAATTAATCCAAAAATAAAGGCATCCAAAGATGCCTTTATTTTTGACCTGTTGTTTAGTCTTTTAAATATTCTTCACGATGATTACGATAAGGCTCATCAAAGGGTACAAACATCTGTTCTTGTTTGGCTTCTGCGATCCACTCTTGAACTGATGCTAAAGCCAATATCTTGTGCATATAACTTTGGCTAGAAGCAGAGATGGGTAATTTATAACATTCAAAACGCATAGCCACAGGCGCATAAAATGCATCGGCAAGGCTAAACTCACCACATAAAAAGCTGTCCTCAGCTGGACGCTCAGACCAAATTTGTTCAATCCGCGCCACATCTGCACGAAGCTGGGCATTGTCCAGCCAAAGCTGTTGTCCAATATGGGACAAATCAGCCTCAACATTCATTGGACACAAATTACGTAAACTTTGAAAACTACTGTGCATTTCTGCACTAATGCATCGTGCTCTGGCTCGTTGTTTTCTATCTTGAGGTAGCACATTCTTTTCAGGATTTTGTTCAGCAATATATTCACAAATCGCGAGGCTATCCCAAATAATCAAATCATCATGCATGAGTGTTGGGACTTTGCCCGTTGAATTCAATTTTAAAATCTCAGTTTTAAATTGGCTATTAGGTTCAAAACTATCAAATTGAATTAAATGCTCCTGAAATGGAATGCCAAGTTGTTTTAATAAAATCCACGGACGCATTGACCATGTCGAATAGTTTTTATTCCCTATAAATAATTGATAGCTCATGGTGATTTCTCTTTTAATTGTGTGAGTTGTTGTAATAGCTCACTTTTCTTAAATGCACCAGTTAAACGTAATGCACGGATTTCTTGTTGTTGCGAATCTAAAAATAAATAGGTTGGTGGCCCTAAAATATCCCATTGATTGAGCAGTGCCTGATGTGAGGCATCATAATGGCTTAAATCCAGTTTAATCAGATAATAAGGTGCTAAAGCTTGCTGCACCTCTACATCCTTTAAAATTCGATGCTCAATCGGCTGACAAGCCACACACCAGTCGGCATAGACATCAATGACAATCTGTCGATCTTTGGGTGCATTTGCCAGAATTTGCTGAAATTCATCGGCGGTTTGCGCCACATGCCACTCTGCTAATTTATCTGCCTGAACTGCGCTTAAATTTTGAATATGTTGATATTGGTTAAAAGCTAAAAATGGAACTGAGATCATCAGCAACAATGCATATAACCACTGTAATTGCCCTTTCTTCACAAACAGACGATATATCGCGAAACCAATAAATGCCATGCCCAATACAAGACTAAGTATTTGAATCGCTAATTCAGGTAATAACGGACGGATAAAATAAATACTTAACGCCAACATCAAAAAGGCAAAAATAACCTTAATTTGATGCATCCATTCCCCTGCTTTCGGTAGTGCCTTTGCACCTAGAACACTGGCAAGCAGTAATGGAATACCCATACCAAATCCCAAGGTGAATAATAGTAGAGCACCTTGCCACTGATTTTGCGTTTGTGAAATAAAGAGTAATGTACCCGCTAAAGGTGCAGTCATACACGGACCGACTAACAATGCTGAGATCATGCCCATGATACTTGCACCAAGCAAAGTCCCACCTTGTTGCACTGACTGCATTTGGTCGAGGCGATTCACCCATTTCTGTGGCAGTTTCAATTCAAATAAACCAAACAGATTTAAAGCGAATACAACGAACAATAGACTAAATGCAACTAATGTCGCAGGTTGCTGTAACCATCGTTGGAAATTTAGCCCTGCCACAGAGGCAATTAAACCCAATACGGCATAGACCATTGCCATACTAAATACAAAAGTAAGTGCAATCGTCCACGCTTTAACGCCTTTATGTTCACGAACAATCAATGAGGTCAAAATCGGCAACATTGGTAAAGAACACGGCGTAAATGCCAATAAAATTCCTAACCCTAGAAATAATAACAAGCTATAAGCAAGAGAGTGCTGTGCCAATGTGCTTGACCACTGTTGGTCTTGCGCCATATTGGTTGAATTATTCAGCTTTACATCATTAGATTTTTCAGTTGTAAGTTCATCCCTCTCCGCGGTCTGAGCATTTAAGCTATTCGCAGAACGAGCAACATCTAAAAAACGTTTTTGTGAATTAGAACTGACATTTTCGACACTAACCAACCCATCAGCATCGGTTTGAAATTCAATATTTTGAGGTGGATAGCAAATACGGTCTTTGGCACAACCCTGCCATGTAACACGATAATGTTGAGATGCTTGAGTGCTAATCTCAAACTCTGCTTGCTGATAATAAACTTGGCTATGACCATAGTTTTCATCGTACTGTTCAATTGCTTTGGGTAATTTCAACGTAACAGGTTGATTGCCTTGTTGAACCTCAAATTTATGTTGATAGAGATAATAATTAGGCTGAATGGTCCAGTGTAACCGCGCTTGATTGGTTTTGGTCGATTCAACTGAAAATGCAAATGCCTGTTCAGGAGTCAGTAATGGTGCTGATAGATTGTCTTGAGCGTAAACCAAAGACGTACATAACAACAATAAAGTAGCCAAAAAGTAGCGCATTAATTGGCTAATGTACCCACCCTGAACAGACATTTTCATGTTCATCTCACTGTAACTCTCCCGATAACTTAAGACCTCATTCTGCCTGCAGAAGGATTTCAAAAGTTAGCGGAGATTTTGACTAGAATAAAACAGATAAACCTAAACCACCGTTATAGCTTTTTTGATCGCCATTCAAATCCACACCTATACTGGCATCAAGTTGAGCTCGATCATTTAAGCTATAGACCAAACCTGTCCCTAAACCATATTCATAGTCTTGGCTTTCTGCTTTACGATAAACAAACTCTGAAAAACCAGATAATTTACCCGCAATTTTATAATCAATGGTTGGAATTGCAGTCACGGCCCAATCACTATTTTGTGCTTCATAACGCATGGTAATTGATGTACCCACCAAATCGCTGAACTTATACGCAACTGCTGAAGTGAGGCTATAAATATCATCTTGATTCGTGAATTCATCATTGCCAGTCGCAATAATCGCTTCTGCTAACACCGCCATCGATAAACGATCATCTTTCAGATCAATCGCTTTCTTTAAACCAATACTGACATCGCCTAAACCATCAGTTTCAGTTTTAAATCCAGCTCGCTTGTGTTGTTGCCATACTTGACCTTGCCAACCCAATTGCAGTTCTAGACCATTTGCTAAACCTGTACGCAACAACATATCGCCATTTAGGGTTAGAGTTTTATCTTTTACACCTTCAATATTTTGTTCTTGATAACTTACTGTTGGTAAGCCCTGTTCCCAAGCAAGTTGACCAACAGGTGTAATCCCTGTTCCGATCCCTGCACGAGGACGGTCAAAAGAAAATTCTGCTGCAAATGTTGCTGTTGTCATGATTGATGCAGCAACCAAGCCTAATACTTGAAACTTTTTCATTGTTCTCCCCTTTATATCTTGTTGGCTAGACTTATGCCGTTAGCTCTTTTGACATTTTCGCGCCATGTTTGCGTAATAATTCGAGTGTTTCACGCTCTTCTACCAAAGATTCTGACCAGTCAATTTCATCAAAATCGCAGTCAAAGAATAACTGGCTAATGGATGACAAAATAGTGAGACCCTCTTCATCTCTTGTGTTTGGATCGACTTTTTCATCGAGTAAGCGTTGAACCACAGGTGCGCATGCTGAACTTGCAGCATCCCAAAGCGGACCATAAAACTCTTCCGCATCCCATAAATGAAGATTGGCCTTCGCTTGAATTAATGCGTCTAAAATAGCAAGATAAACGTGAAGTTCTTGTTGTTTTTCATCTTCACTCAATGGCTTGCCAGCTTCATAAGCCTCACAAATTTTTTCCCACCACGCAAACAAACCATCACAAAGAACTGAAACAGGTGGTCCTTGTTCTGGATCAATAAAGTTTGGGTCAAGTCCTTCAGCAAGTAATGCTTGCACTTGGTCTAAATCGAGTTGTTGTATGGCTTGCACCAAGGCCTGCTGCTGATTGCTTAACATGACCAATTCTCACAATATATTTAATGTTTCTATTATGCCGAATATCCCGACAGGATTTTATAAAACAACCTAAAAATCATGTATAAATTTGATATACACAAAAAAAAAGCCCAAAACTGGACTTTTTTTCGCATTTATCTTTACGCTTCATCATCAACTTTTACATCGTCATCGACGTCAACATATTCTGGTAAACCACCACGATGATGTTCTTTTTTCTCATATAAATGTTCCAAACTACGTTTTAGCTTATCAATCGCACCATGAATAGATGCATCAATATTTGCAGCTTTATGAGTCACGGCAAGTGGCTTCATACCCGCTGGACGAGCTTCGATCATACAACGTTTGTCATGATCGCCCGTTTTCTCCCCATTCTCATCACTAATATGAACCGAAAAATGTGTAATACGCTCGCTATAGCGTTGAAATTCTTGCGTAAGTTCTGCACGGACATAACTAATTAAACGTTCGCTACCTTGAATGTTTTTATCTGTACGGATTTCAATATTCATAAATATCTTCCTCTCTTTTCTATTGAGACGGTGCTACAAAACTTTGTTATCTGGCACACTTTGAGCATGCATTCATTCAGTGCAGTTGTATATTCTGATTATGTAAATGCTTGTGGTCTCCTTGCTTCGCATCTGTTGCTTTTCAGTAGTTAAGAAGATCTTCTATAACTCCAATATCTGACTTTCATAACAAATATGCAAGCTGATTTTTGACATTTTTATTAAAACTTGATCAAAAAGATTCTCTTACCGAATCTTATCTTTGGCAGACCTTTTACCGTATACAATTCTTTTGAGCATTTGGTCAAATTTGGCTTTATTTTTGCTTCATAACTTGTATGCTTTACACGCCTTTTGTGGGGGAGATTTTTTAAATGCAATTGAAGCAACTTGCGGCTACATCTTTATTTTTATCTACAGCAGTTTTCGCTCAAGCGAAACCAATTTGGCAGGATTTCAGCCTAACGGGTTTATACGGCGAAAACTACGAAGTGGTTGATGAAAAACAAACGACTTTAACAGTTGAATATGCGGCAAAAGTAAAATATGCCGATGTGTTCTTCTTTATGGATCGTATGCGTGGTAGCGACGATCATAAAAGCACTTATTTCGAGCTTTCTCCACGCTTGAGCTTGGGTGAGGTTTCAGGTCAGAAACTTGCTTTTGGTCCGATTAAAGATGTGTTGATCTCAACGACTTGGGAAAGTAACAATGATGACTTTTCTAGTTTTGATAACTTCTTATACGGCGTAGGTTTCGATCTTGCAATTCCTTATTTCCAATATGCGAATGTCAATTTCTACCGTGCAAACAATGAAAATACAGCAGATGACTATCAAATGACTATCGCTTATGCGGTTCCATTTAAAGTATCTAGCGAAGATTTCTTAGTTGATGGTTTCCTTGACTGGTCTACAGCAGAAAAAGACCATGCAAGTGAACTTAACTGGACAACCCAATATAAATGGAATGTAGGTAAACACATTTCACCTGAAACACGTTTATATTTGGGCGTAGAACATTCTGTTTGGAATAACAAGTTTGGTATCAAAGGCAGCGACGAAAATAATGTCAGTGCTTTAGTGAAATACCATTTCTAAACGGTTTTGACTGATCAAAACAGCAAGGAATTCCTTGCTGTTTTTTTTTAGATCGCGCATATTGAAATAGATGAATTTTCTTTTATTTTGTTATGTCTCACGATCTTATACTTGCAACGCACACACTACAAAACTCTTATCAAATTCGTTTTGCAACTACTGATGATCTTGAGCAGATTCTCGCTATTTATAATCATGAAATCATCACGGGCACAGCCAACTGGAATGATCAAGCCGTTACTTTAGCGCAATATCAACAGCGCTTTCAGGAGATGCAACAACAGCAATTTCCTATGATTGTCGTCGAAGATCAGTCATTGAGAAAAATTGCGGGTTATGCCTATTACTCTGCCTTTCGTAGTATTACAGGCTATCGACACAGTATTGAGCATTCTGTTTTTATTGATCCGAATTATGCTCGTCAGGGTTTAGGTAAAGCCCTCATGCAACAACTGATTCATCTTGCGACTCAACAGCATATGCATGTCATAGTGGCTGCGATTGATAGCGAAAATACCGGTTCAATCGTATTACATCAACAACTGGGTTTTATTCAAACTGGCTATATGCCACAAGTGGGACAAAAGTTTGGCAAATGGCGTGATTTAGTTTTAATGCAGCTACAATTGAGTCGTTCATAAACAGAACAATTTCATCTCTACTATGCATATGTAGTTGGTTAGAATAAAAACATCTCATTTACAAAATAATTTAAAACATGAAAATTTCACAACTCGCTTTAATCATTACATGTGCTTCAGCAACAACCGTTAGTTTTGCAGAAACGTCTTTTGAGCAAGAATTACAGCAAGGCTGTGCCAAAGTAAAACAATACGCTCTAAATGGGAAAAAGCTCTACGACCAAAAGCAATATGCCAAAGCAGTGAAACAATTTGAAGATCAAGCCGCATGGGCACATTTCTGCCAAATGAATGCTGAAGAAAGCGGTATTAAAGTGACTGACCGTGAGATTGAAATAGCCAATAATAATGTCGGGTTGAGTTATGCAAAATTAGGCAAGCCACAATGGGCAAGAGTATGGTTTTTACGAGATGAAGATTCAAAAATCAGTCTATACAATTTAAAACAGCTTCCTAAACCGCAAATCACGAAAGACCTACAAGGCACTTATGTCCGAGCCAATGGTTTCGGACAATGGGATTACATCACGGTCAAGAAACAACAAAATAAATATCTAATTAATTTTGAAGGTTATTATTTTGGCATTCGTGGTCTTATTTATGGTCCCAATTTAGGTGAGTTTGATACCACAATGCCGATCACTGCAAAGCAAGCCAACTATCATTATGAGGACTGCCAGATTAAGCTTCAATTTACGAATGATACAAATAATGGTCAAAAAATTGAGGTGAAACAAAATAGTGGCGAGTCTGGATGTGGTTTTGGGCATAACGTCTATGCGGGCGGCACGTTCTATAAGGTTGAAGGTAAATAAATGATCTTTACCCTCAAACTCAACAAAAAATTTAAGAAAACTTATGAGTCTCGGAAACGTCATTCACAACCTGCGTAATCTTTGAAAGATATTGTTTCTGCGAAACAATAGAAAAAATCCAAGAATTGAACAGGTTTTGTGAATGACAATGCCTTTGGTTACTTTGGGCAAAACCAAAGTAACTCCAGCGGAAGGCGTATTTAAAAATTAGAAGACTACTAGGTATGACTCCGAAAGATAATCATTTTTTTAATATCTAGTTTCTAAATAGTAAAATGAGATATAGGGTCGATACTAAATCGCCACCAACTCCCTTATCCCCTTTTCAGGCATATCGCCCCCCTGTCCTTGCGCGATCACTTGTCCACGCGCCATCACCGTATAGTTATCTGCAAGCTCTTCAGCAAAATCATAAAACTGCTCAACTAAAACGATCGCCATTTCCCCTTGATCTGCTAATTTACGAATGACCCGACCAATATCTTTAATGATTGACGGCTGAATCCCCTCAGTTGGCTCATCCAAAATCAAGACACTCGGCTCAGAAGCCAACGCTCGAGCAATCGCAAGCTGCTGTTGCTGACCACCTGACAAATCTCCACCACGGCGATGCTTCATTTCATCCAAGACAGGAAAAATTTCGTAGAGATGACTCGGTACTTTTCGGTTTTTTGCGCCTGAAAATTTTGCCATGCCAATCAGGATGTTTTCCTCTACCGTCAAGGTTGAAAAAATATCTCGTCCTTGCGGTACATAGGCCAATCCTGCACGTACTCGTTGCTCAGGCGACATCTTGGCAATATCTTTGCCGTCTAACAAAATTTGTCCTGATTTAATCGGTAAAATCCCCATCAAGCATTTCAGCAACGTGGTTTTACCTACGCCATTACGCCCTAAAACGACGCTGCATTTCCCTACAGGCGCTTGAAAAGACACGTCACGCAGAATATGACTACCACCATAAAACTGGTTAACTTCTTTCACTTCTAACATGGCAGTCTCCTAGCGTCCCAAATACTTTTCAATCACATCTTCATTGGCTTGTACCTCTGCCAATGTGCCCTCTGCCAAAATTGCGCCTTGCGCCAATACCGTAACTTTCTCACTAATGGTGTCAATAAAACTCATGTCATGTTCTACCACCACAAGCGTATGATTTTTTTTCAATTCCAAACACAGTTCAGCCGTCCGTTCTGTTTCTGCATCGGTCATTCCTGCCACAGGCTCATCCAATAAAATCAGCTTCGGACGTTGCATCAATAGCATGCCGATTTCTAACCACTGCTTTTGACCATGGGACAATAATCCTGCGGGCTTTTTTACAAATTCCTTTAAACGGATTTGCTCTAAACTTTCATCCAATGCCAATTGTGCTTCTGGATCAAGTCGGCTAAACAAGCTCTTTTTCACTCGCTTATCGCGTGGTGCAGCGAGTAGTAAATTCTCCATGACTGTAAAATTTTCAAATACCGTTGGTTTCTGAAATTTGCGCCCAATCCCAGCTTCCGCAATTTCCTCTGTGCCCATTTTGGCAAGATCATAGTTTTGTCCAAAAAATGCTGTGCCAGTAGTCGGACGAGTTTTACCTGTGATCACGTCCATTAATGTGGTTTTCCCCGCACCATTTGGTCCAATGATGCAGCGTAATTCACTCTCAGCGATGTACAGTGATAAATCATTTAACGCACGAAACGAATCAAACCAGACACTGACTTTTTCTAAATACAAAGCAATCCCGTGACTAAAATCTGCACCTTGGGTTTTGGCACGACCATAGCCCTCACCAAGTTGACCGCCATGTTGAGCTGAGTCTATGAATAAATCACTCATTTAATTGCTCTCCTTTTTAAAACGATCAAATAAACCAATCACGCCTTTAGGTAAGAAAATCGTCACTACGATAAATAGCGCACCTAAGATCAGTAACCACGCTTCGGGCGCAGCCACAGTGAAATAAGTTTTCACTGCATTAATCAAACCTGCACCTAAAATCGCCCCAATCAAGGTGCCACGCCCCCCTGCTGCAACCCACACTGCCATTTCAATCGAATTGACTGGATTCATTTCACTTGGGTTGATAATACCAACCTGTGGCACATACAACGCCCCTGCGATACCTGCAATCACTGCCGATAGCACCCATGCTGAAAGCTTGTACCACAGTGTGCGATAGCCCAAATATTGCAAACGGTTTTCACTGTCACGAATCGCGCCAAGCACTCGACCATAAGGACGATTCATAAGTTGACGTAAGCCGATAAAACACAGCATTAACACCAAAGCAGTGACAAAACATAAAGTGGCACGCATCGGCGCTGAGGTGATATCAAAACCAAGTAAGGTTTTAAAACCCGTGAAGCCATTATTTCCACCAAAACCTGTCTCATTGCGGAAGAACAAGAGTGCCGCTGCAAAGGTCATGGCTTGGGTAATAATTGAGAAATACACACCCTTGATTTTTGAGCGGAAAGCAAAGAAACCAAAAATAAACGCAACTAAGGCAGGCACAAATAAAACCAAGATCATCGCCCAAGCAAAATGCTCAGTCCCCACCCAATACCAAGGGAGTTCTGTCCAACTGAGGAAACGCATGAAATCCGGTAAACCATCGCCTGCGGATTCGCGCATCAAGTACATGCCAAAGGCGTAACCACCGAGGGCGAAATACAAACCGTGCCCCAAGCTTAAAATCCCTGCATAACCCCACACTAAATCCAGTGCCAATGCGACCAAAGCCAAGCACATGATTTTGCCAATTAACGTAATCCAATACGCTGACAGATAAAATGCTGAATCAGGGGATAACAGATGTAACCAAGGTAAGCTCAATAACACGGCAAAACAAATGGCAATCGCAATTGCGCTATACGGTTTATCTGCAAATAAAGAAGTGATTTTCATTGGCTTACTCCACGAAACGACCTTTGATGGCAAACAAACCTTGTGGACGCTTTTGGATAAACAAAATCACAAGAACCAAGAGAATAATTTTTGCTAAAACCGCACCTAAACCAATCTCTAGAACTGTACCGCTAATCCCTAAACCTAAGGCTGCAAGTACTGCACCCCACACTTGGCCCACACCACCGACGACAACAACAAGGAAAGCATCGATGATGTAGTTTTGTCCAAGATCAGGACCGACATTACCCACTTGTGCCAGCGCACAACCTGCCAATCCAGCCAAGCCTGAACCTAAGCCAAATGCCAGCATATCGATACGTGCAGATCGAATGCCCACGGCACGCGCCATTTGACGGTTTTGTGTCACAGCACGAACAAATAATCCGAAACGGGTTTTGTTTAATAAGAAAACTAGAAGCAGTAAGACCGCCACAGTAAAACCAATAATCGCAATACGGTTATATGGCAACATCAGGCTTGGCGTCAGGGCAATACCACCACTGAGCCATGCGACATTCGACACTTCAACATTCTGTGCGCCAAAGATCATCCGAACCGATTGCATCAAGATTAAACTCACACCAAAAGTTGCCAATAATGTTTCCAATTGGCGACCATAAAGCGGACGAATCACAGTACGTTCAATCAACATGCCGATCAGCGCACTCACCAGAAATGCAGCAGGAATCGCAGCCAATAAATACCAATCGACTAAGCCTGCAAAGTGCGTTTTAAAAAAACTTTGAATAACGTAAGTGGTATAAGCACCGATCATGATGAGTTCACCATGTGCCATATTGATGACACCAAGCAAACCATAGGTGATTGCAAGACCAAGCGCTGCTAAAAGTAAAATACTGGCAGTACTGAGACCCGAAAATACATGCCCTGACCATTCACTGATTTGAATACGCGTTTTAATTTTATTTTGTGCTTCAACTAAAGCTGCTTTCAATGCGGGATTATTTTGTGGTTGTTCTAAGCTTTGGTTAATCAATGCGAATACATCGGGACGATTTGAATCCGCCAAAACTTTTACTGCTTCGATCTTGGTGAATTCATCTGAACTATTAAAATCTAAACGTGCTTTCAGTTGTGCCAAACGTGCTTTAACCGCTTCACTTTTTTCATTGAGATAGAGTTGTTTGATCGTTGCTACATCGAGCTCATCTAAATTATTTTCTAAAATGTCCACCGCAGCTAAACGTTGTGATGCATCGTCTGAATTCAATTTAACTTTGGCTTGTCCAAAGTTCAGTGCCTTACGTAAAGTATTGACCAGCGTCACTTGAGATAAATCTGAGGGCCAAGTGTCGATGGCTTGCAATTGCGGATAACTTAATAATTTTTCATCGTTTTTTAAAATGTAAGTATGACCTGAACTATCGGTATATAACTCATTTTGATCAATATATGCCACCAACTGATCCAGTTGTTCAATACTGGCTGGCCATTGATTCAACATAGCACGACGAGTAGCAAAGTCAGATTTAACAAAAGTTTGGATGGCATCTTGAGAAGTTGTAGACGTCACGGTTGTTGGTGAGGTAACTTCTGCCCATGCAGGATTAAACATGATCTGTGCCATGATGCAGAGCATTGCCAAAACATAGTGTTTCGCCATAAGACTCCCCCTTATATTTTCTATTTAAATCAATCAGAAATAAAACTAAGAAAAACCTGCTGCCAAAACAGCAGGTTGCATGGGACAATTATTTAGGAATATATGGGCTCCAAGGCTCAGCTTTGATGGTTTGAGGCGTTTTATAAACCACATCAAATTGACCATCACCACGGATCTGTCCGATCATCACAGGTTTATGTAAATGGTGATTGGTTTCATCCATTTTGAGGGTATAACCTGATGGCGCAGCAAAAGTTTGACCCGCCATCGCATCACGAACTTTATCAACGTCCGTTGTACCTGCTTTTTCAACCGCTTGTTTCCACATATTGATACCAACATAAGTCGCTTCCATCGGATCGTTGGTCACAACTTTATCGGCATTTGGAAGTTTGTACTCCACCGCATATTGCTTGAATTTGTTCACAAACTCGGTGTTTTTCGGATTTTTAACTGACATGAAATAGTTCCATGCCGCTAAATGACCCACCAATGGTTTGGTATCAATTCCACGTAATTCTTCTTCGCCAACTGAGAAAGCCATCACTGGAATATCAGCAGCTTTAATACCTTGGTTGCCTAACTCACGATAGAAAGGAACATTGGAATCGCCATTGATGGTGGAGATCACCGCAGTCTTTTTACCTGCGGAGAATTTCTTGATATTGGAAACGATGGTTTGATAGTTGCTATGACCAAACGGTGTGTACTCTTCCATGATGTCTGCATCGGCAACACCTTTAGACTTCAGGAAAGCACGCAGGATTTTATTGGTGGTGCGTGGGTAGACGTAATCTGTACCGAGTAAAACAAAACGTTGTGCTTTACCCCCCTCATCACCCATTAAATATTCCACCGCAGGAATGGCTTGCTGATTCGGTGCTGCACCTGTATAGAAAATATTTTTAGACTGTTCCTGACCTTCATATTGCACTGGATAGAACAATAAACCATTTAACTCTTCAACCACTGGAAGAACTGACTTACGTGACACTGACGTCCAGCAACCGAAAATAACGGCAACTTTGTCCTGAGTGATTAACTGACGTGCTTTTTCAGCAAATAGCGGCCAATCTGATGCTGGGTCAACAATGACAGGTTCGAGTTTTTTACCCATCACCCCGCCATTGGCATTGATTTCATTAATGGTCATCAATGCAGTATCTTTCAGAGAGGTCTCAGAAATTGCCATCGTGCCAGAGAGTGAATGTAAAATCCCCACCTTAATCGTATCGCCATTTGCAGCAGGTGCCGCTTTCGTTTCAGTTTTTGTTTGTTCTGTTTTTTCGGCTGGTTTTGAACAACCGACCAGTCCTACCCCCATCATCGCTGCCATAAGAACGGACATTGACATTAATTTGTTTTGCATCTTTGTTCTCCACAGATTGATCTTTTGATTTTTACTGAGTGGAGTTATTCAATTTTTATGCCAATAATTTAAACTATTGTTTTATTTTAATATTTATTAAATAAAATAAACAAGAATCCAATCTTGTATACAACATTGCATACAAAAAGAACGAGATGAACTAAAATGATGCAGATTAATTTATCCTAAATAGGGCTAGACCCTAGATAAAGAAAAGCCAAGCATGAGCTTGGCTTTTAATCTTTCAATTAAAAAGAATTAAACAACTATATCCGCTAAATTACCTTTCTGTTCTAACCAATGCTTACGATCACTCGAACGTTTTTTTGCCAGCAATTTATCTAATAACCCTGCGGTAAAATGCGCATCATCCAAATCAAGTTGGACTAAACGGCGCGTATTTGGGTCCATCGTGGTTTCACGCAATTGACTCGCATTCATCTCACCCAATCCTTTAAATCGAGTGATTTGCGGATTTTTATTACCTTTCACTTTTTTCAAAATGCTTTCGAGTTCACTATCATCTAGCGCATAATAAACATCTTTACCAATATCAATACGATACAGTGGTGGCATTGCGACAAACAAATGACCATCTTCAACTAAAGTCGGGAAATGTTTCACAAACAAGGCACAGAGTAATGTCGCGATATGTAGACCATCAGAGTCTGCGTCGGCAAGAATACAGATTTTGCCATAACGTAGTTCAGATAGATCATCGCTACCAGGATCAACCCCTATGGCAATCGCAATATCATGAACCTCTTGAGAAGCGAGCACCTCATCCGAAGATACTTCCCATGTATTTAGAATTTTTCCACGAATCGGCATAATCGCTTGGAAATTCTTGTCACGCGCTTGTTTAGCACTTCCACCCGCAGAATCACCTTCAACAATAAATAATTCGCTGTCTTCGCGCGTTAAACCCACACAATCAGCCAGTTTTCCGGGTAACGCAGGACCAGAGACGATCTTTTTACGCTCCACTTTTTTCGCTGCTTTTAAGCGACGCCCAGCTTTAGCAATTGCCATTTCAGCTAACTGCGTTGCAATCTCAGCATGTTGGTTTAACCATAAAGCAAAGGCATCTTTGGCGATATTCAGCACAATATTGGAGGCTTCACGACTCGATAAACGTTCTTTGGTTTGCCCCGAAAATTGCGGTTCCTGAAATTTCAGCGATAGAATGAAATTGACCCCATCCCAAACATCTTCTGCCGAAAGTTTCATATTACGTGGTAATAAATTACGTAATTCACAGAACTCTCGTAACGCCTCCGTGACCCCTGAACGCAATCCATTGACATGGGTTCCCCCTTGTGCAGTTGGAATCAAATTGACGTAACTTTCTTGTATTTGTTCACCACCCTCAACATTCCAGCAAATCGCAAATTCACAAGCTGCTCGCTCTGCTTGTCCACTACTGACAAAGGCAGGATCAGGTAGAATCTCTCGATCCTCGAGTTCATCCATTAAATAATCGACTAGACCATTTTCAAACTGCCATTCAATTTTTTCATTATTGATTTTATCGTCATAAATAATTTTTAAGCCCGCCGCTAAAACGGCTTTAGCTTTCAAATTATGCTTCAATGCTTTTAGTGCAAATTTTGGACTATCAAAGTATTTTGCTTCTGGCCAAAAGCGAACGGTTGTTCCTGTCGCACGTTTCGCAACTTTACCTTCTAACACCGATAATGGTGCAACAGGTTCACCTTGTTCAAACGCCATTTGATACAAGTTACCTTGGCGTTGTACCGCAACCTCAACGCGTGTTGATAAAGCATTCACGACAGAAATACCGACACCATGTAAACCACCAGAAAATTGGTAATTATCGGTACTGAATTTTCCGCCTGCATGTAATTTGGTCAAAATAATTTCGATACCACTTTGTCCATATTCAGGATGAATATCGACTGGCATACCTCGTCCATTATCTTCGACTGACAATGAACCATCTTCATATACGGTGACACAAATTTGATTGGCATGTCCTGCAAGTGCTTCATCCACCGCATTGTCAATCACCTCTTGCGCCAAATGGTTTGGACGTGAGGTATCGGTATACATACCGGGACGACGACGAACAGGATCTAAACCTGAAAGAACTTCAAGGGATTGTGCCGTGTATTGTGTCACTGGGTCTGACTTCCTTATTAGAGGGCTGTCGATAAAAATCGGAGTACGAAAGGTAATTTTTCTTCAAAATCATCCATTGCATGATTACCATCAGCGTCGGTTAAAATCAATGCAGATGGCTGTGCTGCATTATAATAACGTTGTGCTTGACGATAATCCAAGACTTCGTCACCTCGTTGCAACAGTACAAGAATTTTATCAGCATGCTTTAACTTCGTGTCAGCAATTGATTGTAATTGCTGCAATTGGTCGGCATCGAGTGTCCATGAATCAGTGACTTTGAGTGGGATTTGTTCAATCCCGAATAAATCTTCGAATAACTGCCATGGTTGCATAGCAGGATTAATCAGTACAGCAGGGCATCCATATTTTGCGACAAAATATGTCGCATAGAATCCCCCTAAGCTACTTCCAACCAATCTAACTTGATCGAGTGGTAAACTTTCAATCAGCTTAGAAACATCTCTTAAAACGTGTTCAGGCGGTTTATTCAAATCAGGTAAATGCACATCAGCATGCTCAACATTTGTGCAATATTGTTCTAATTGTTGCCCTTTTTTTGACATGGGGCTGCTTTGAAAGCCATGTAAATAAATAAATTGCATACGCACCATAATAGGCAACAGCTTGACTTATTATCAAATAAATCACATTATTTAGGTTAATAGATAAATAAATAACAATATAAATTACATTTAAGCTTGATATTGTCTGACACAAAAAACGATAGTGCACTCCGTTCATCAGTATTCTAAAAAAATTACTTATGAAACACATAAGATGTAAGCGTTTGTTGTAGTTTATCTACAGAATATTAAGTCAATTACTTCAAACCTTCGGTATATATCAAGGATGGGGAAATCAATATGCCAAGTTTAACGCCTCTGCATGAAACCTACTGCAAATGGGACAGTACACCCCCGAGTCAGGCAGATGTTTTGGAAGGTTTGGCGCAAGTTGTGAGCACGAGCTTAAGTGGTGTTCACGAATTGGTGCAATTAGTGCAAACAGAAGTGTTACGGACAACACTTGGTTTAAGCGCACAAAAAGCTAAAAATTTACAGAAACTTCCACAGTTACAAAAATTTTATCAATTTTCTTATGACACATTACAGAAGTACGGTAGCAGTTTTCTTGCACCAAGTTTACGTCATATTATTGAAAAATTCCCTGTGCTGCATGATAAACCCCTGACACCAACACTGCATTTCGTGGTGGGTGCATTAAACGGGATTTTTGGAGACTTTTTCTTAAAACAACACAACCCAATGGCTTTACCTATGGTGCTTTATGATCATTATGGATCATTACAACAAGGTGAATTAACTGGTCGTATTGTCATTCTTACACATGGTCTGTGTATGAATCATCTCAGCTGGTCAAATAGCCGTTATGGTGGAATTGGTGAACGTCTGCTTGCGCAACGGGACAACAACACCATGTTATATCTGAACTACAATACAGGGCGTCGTATTTCTGCAAATGGTCGAAGCTTTGCCAATGTACTTGAAGATTTAGTACAACGAAATCCAAGAATCACCAGCATTGATTTAATCGGACATAGTATGGGTGGCTTGGTTTCTCGTAGTGCCCTATTTTATGGCAAACAGAATCTCTATCAATGGGTGCATATGGTTGAGAATTTAGTTTGTATTGGTTCGCCACATCATGGTGCGGCGCTAGAACGCTTTGGTTTTATTTTGCAGGATAAATTGGGCGCGTTTCCTTTTATTAGCTTAATTGGTCAACTGATCAACATTCGTAGTAATGGTATTTTAGATTTGCGTCATGGCAGTGTTCGAGATGACGATTGGGAACATAATAATGCACGTATTGGCTTTGCTGATGATAATCGTAAACCTGCACCATTACCCTCTCATATCAATACCTTCTTAATCGCAGGTACTTTAGAATTTGAGAAATTGCGTAATAAAGCACTCTCTGTCATTGGCGATTATTTGGTCAGTGTGGAAAGTGCGCTAGGTGAACATCAAAATCCACGCTTCCAACTCAAATTACCAGAAACCCATAAAGCCGTATTCTATGGTTTAAACCATTTTGAAATTCAGTACCATTCGAGTGTTGCTGAACAGATTACACGTTGGTTATATCCCGATGTTGACGAAGTCGTTGAGGAAGGTATCCAAACACATTTAATCAATGTTCCGAATAATTATACTTTTGATGATTTAGATGGCATCGTAGAAACCTGATGTCAGTCTTCTTGATCTAAAAAAAAGCCAACGTATCGTTGGCTTTTTTATTATTTAGCAACACTATAATGTCTAAACAACTGCCACAAACATACCAATAAGATCAAACTAAAATACAGCAACGACCACACGGGTAGAGATTGTCCTAAGAAAGTCCAATCTATTGCTGCACATTCGCCTGAACCTGAAAGCACTTCCTGAAATACCGCTTTCATTGGCAATGCATCAACTAAATAGTCCAAGCCTGGACCACAACTTGGCACCTTATCAGGTGGTAAATGCTGTAGCCAAACATGACGAGATGCCACGCCCACTGACCAACCGATGGATAGGGTTGCTAATAGTGCATAAAAACGTTTAAAACCATTTGAAATCGGATTATGAATAAATGCGACTAAGGCAATCAATCCCATTCCAATTAAGCCAATACGTTGGAAAATACACAGTGGGCAAGGCTCCAAACCTTGCACATGTTCTAAATACAACGCAAACGAGATACCAATAATACTCGTTAGTACCAATAATGCACTAACTAAGCGGTAAGTCCATCGCATGGGAAGTCCTCTAAAATTTTAACGGTATTGCGCAAGATATTGTTCAAAGCTGATGTCGTTATCTTGTTCAAGTTGCGCCTGTTTTTGCAACGATGTTTGCGCTAATTCTGCAAAATATTGTTCTCTTTCTGCACTCAATTGATGTTGTTCATAATGATTGACATGTTGTTGAGCCATGATACTCCCAAAGCTCCATGTCCCACCATTATCCAAAGTATCTTTAATCACATGCGCGGAAAGGGTATTTTCAACATGATCTAAACGCTGCTGCATCACTTGGATTGCCTCAGAATATAACTGTGAACCATCCATTTGATCTAACAAAATAGCGCAGTCTTGAATCGCATTTAAATGACGTTGTGCCCAATCATGCAGTGAAACTATTGTTTCACCTTCTATAATTTTAGCATCTACTGCACGTCCACGATTGACCACTTCAGTTTGATTATGATCAATTTGCTCTTGCTCTTCTGCAAACAAATCAGGACTGTCATTTAATAAACAATACAATGCTAAACTTTCAAGAAAACCCGCTGAAATTTCATCAATTCCAATCGCACTATAAGGGTTCACATCTACGGCACGTAATTCTACATACCCAACACCACGATTCTTCAATGCTTGTGATGGGGTTTCACCTGCTTGTGGTACTTGTTTCGGACGAACTAGACTGTAGTATTCATTTTCGATTTGGAGCACGTGATCATTGATTTGAATCGGCTCACCCTGTTCATCATTTAAACCTAAATCGGTAAATTCAGGATAAGGGGTATGTACCGCTTTTTGTAATCCATCAAGATAATCGTGTAGATCGTTATAATGAATGCCCAATTCTTTTTGTGCTGAATTTTGGTAGCCCAAACGCCCCATGCGTAAGGCAGTTGCCTCAGGTAAATAGAGAGTGCCCTTGACCAGTGGCTGTAGATGATGTTCACGGCCTGTTAGGAAACAGCGGCAGACCGATGGGCTTGCACCCAACAGATACATCACTAAAGGGGTAAGTCGGATAAAGTTCCGAATCAGGCCAAAATAACGATGGCTACGATAATCCTGCAAACTGAGTTGTTTTAATTCTGGCTTGGTTTCATGTTGTTGCAATACTGCAAACAATTGATCCGGGAAAGATAAGTTGTAATGCACGCCAGAAATGGTTTGCATACGGCGGCCATAACGTACACCTAAACCATGACGGTATAAGGTTTTAAAGCGGCCAATATTAGAAGTGCCGTACTGTGCTAATCGAATATTTTCTTCATTATCATCCAACATACACGGCATGGACAGTGGCCATAATCTTTCGCCTTCTTCTAGCTGCTGATGTACCACGCTATGAATATCTCTTAATTCATCTAATGCAGCCGTGATGGTTGTTTTCGGTGTAGTAATAAACTCCATCAATGCTTCTGAATAATCTGTCGTAATATGCGGATGTGTTAGTGCAGAACCTAAAGCTTCAGGATGATTTTTTTGTGATAAAAATCCATTGCTTTGCATACGTAAACTTTCGCGTTCAATGCCGCGTAGCATCCCCTTTAATAGCGAAGCATCTACACAAGTCGGTATCACAGAGGAAGAATGTATGCTGGGTTGATTCATAATTTATATGCTCGCTTATTTAAGATCAGCCAACCACATAAATGGTCGCGACTTGGTTATTCTGCCAATTATAACGACAATTGTGATCTAGTCATCTGATTTAGTTTGGCAATTTTTATCACAATCTTGTTATATAAGACATGCTGAAATTGTGATTTTATTAAAAATAAATCTTCTCATGAGCACTGAACTATGCAAGCACAGGACATTATTAACTTCTGGTTTGACCCTGAGCATCGTTCACTTTGGTTTGCCAAAAGTGATGAGTTTGATGCAAAAATTCGCGACCAATTTCAAATAATTCACCATCAAGCGATCCAAGCAGAGCTTTGGTCTTGGCGACACACACCAGAGGGTCGTTTAGCCGAAATCATTGTGTTGGATCAATTTTCTCGCAACTTATACCGTGATCAAGCGCAAGCTTTTGCCTATGACAGCATGGCATTGATGCTTGCTCAAGAAGCAATTAGTTTACAACTCGATGCTCAACTGAATCCCGAACAACGCTCATTTTTATATATGCCATTTATGCATAGTGAATCTAAATTAATGCACGAGTTTGCTTTAAAACTGTTCCAACGTTTAGGGAACGAAATTAATTTGAGCTTTGAAAAAAAGCATAAAGTGATTATTGACCGTTTTGGGCGTTATCCACATCGCAATGCCATCTTAGGTCGAAGCTCGACACCTGAAGAACTGACCTTTTTAACACAACCGAATAGCAGCTTTTAAGTCTCTCGTCCCCTGAGATATTGAACATAGGAATTGCAAAATGAAATCTTTATTCATATGTGCCCCTCTCCTTGTTACATTAACACTGGCAGGATGTGCAACTGTTCCATCAAAACCCAAAACCTTCGATCAACTGGGTCAATTCACCGCTTATCCACTAAACAATAAAACGTTCCGTGTCGGTTTTCAGGCAGATAATAATTTGAGTTATGGTACGGCAGAAGAAATTACTTTACTCAAAGCCGCACAAACTACAGTCAAAAACGGTTTCCGTTATTTTACCGTTGTTGATGATCCAAGTAATGCACGACATAAAACGCAACGCCAAGCTGTGATTTATCCGACACCCTCTTATTACCCATATGGTTATTATCGCCGACATCCTGCCTTTTGGCCTGACCCATTCTATGATATGCCTCAAGTGGTCAATCTTGATCCAATCCAAGTGTCGTATACTATCGAGTGTTTTCAGACTCAGCAGCAATCACCTGATGCTTTTGATGCGCAACTCATTTTGCAATCATTAGGGCAAAAATACGGATTGAGTCCAACAGGAGATGTGTTGCAGCCCCCTGCGCCACCTCAAAACAAAAAGTAAATTGATAAGGATGACTCAATGAATTCAGTCGAAGAAATTCACGTACCGAGCCTGCAAAGAAGTAAGTACTTCGCCACTATGGCATTGATCATTGCGGTTGTAGCATGGATTGGCTTAATGGTCGCGGCGCATTTTTTACCTGAATATAAATGGGTCATTCATATTTTTATGTTAGGTGCGGAAGCAGGTGTAGTTGGTGGGCTGGCTGATTGGTACGCTGTCACTGTACTTTTCCGCAATCCTTTTGGAAAAATGCCTTTACCCAAACTATTGCGTGACCATACCGAAATCATTCCACGGAATAAAGCGCGTATTGCAGAATCAATGGGCCGCTTTGTACAAGAAAACTTTTTATCTCCTCAAATCGTTGAACGCAGTTTAAAAAATGCTGACCTCAGTTTGGCCGTCGGTCAATGGCTAGCCAACCCTCAAAATAACCAACAAGTCGTACAGATGATTCAACATACTGTACCGAAAATTTTTGAATTTGTGAGCCAAGATCAAATTGCCTACTTTGTGCAAAACAATAGTGTGCAATGGGTACGCAGTACCAAAATCAATAAACTCGCCAGTGAAATGTTACGTGCTGTTTTGGAAAATGATTTCCATCAAGACGTATTACAACGCGGTCTTGATCTGGCGCATGAGTGGATGGTCTCTCATCCTGAAAAGGCACGAGATCTATCACGTAAACTGTTCCAAGAATTAGGTGTTTGGAAACTAGCCAAAGGCGCAAGCTGGATTGGGATTGATGTGCAACAACGGACAATTGACTCACTGATTGAAAAAGTTGAATCGATGTTGGCCAACCCTGAACATCCGTGGCGGCAGGACATTGAAACCACCACGCATAATCTGATGTTGCAGCTTGCGGACAGCAACAGTGAAGCCAGCAAGCGCTTAAATCAGAGCAAGGATGATGTGCTGGACAGTCCACAGGTGCTGAACTTTATTAGTGGTGCTGTGGCAATTTTATGTGATGCGATTAAAACGGATTTAATGCAGGCAGATTCTGGTATTGCAACGAATTTACAGGCGGCATTACAACAGCTTGGTGAAAGCCTGATTCAGAATGAAAAAGTACGTCAAGTATTGAATGAGAAAATGGTCGGCTTAGCGACTAATTTCAGTGAGCAATACAGCGACAAGATCATCCGTTATATCAGCGAACGTATCCACGAGTGGGATTCACGCGAAATGATTGCCAAAATCGAAAGTGAGGTCGGTGGTGACTTACACATGATCCGTGTCAATGGCGTGATTGTCGGGGCGTTTATTGGTTTGGCGCTGGGTATCATTCGTGCCATTGTTGAAAATGTTTTGTAAATAGCAACAGAACGATGGGGGAATTTGCTCCTCATCGTTATGCAGATTGCGCCAGTTGCTGTTTACTTTCTTGATAATAACGAATCAAAGTATCTGTATCTTGTTTTAAAAATGCAGTTAGATAGGCTTTCACTTGTACCAATGAAAGTTGTTTAAAATGAACTTTTTCTTTCGCCTGTCGTGTAACTAATCCAAATATTTGTTTTTTAGGGACAACCACTGGAATGTCTGTCTTGACGATAAAGTTAAGTTCCTGAGATGATCCGTAGGTATTCAATACGATTTCTATGGTCTGTTCTGTCTTTTCATCGGTAATGGTAAACGTTGGGCTAGCACCATCAAGCTGCAGCCAACGGCTTAATTGTTTTTTCCAGCCCATTTTATCAAAACGAGTTAATACCCCAATGGTATTCAGTGCCTCAAGCTGCTCTACATCTTTTAAATCAATATGATGTGGGTAGCGTATTTTTAGATCGAAACTGTCCATTACTCTATGTCCCATTTCACGATAATTGGTATTTAATTGAACCCCTCGATAGAAATTATAGCGCTTTACAGCAACAACTAAAATAGCGTATCATCATGAAAAACAACAATTTTTTAGACAATTTTCAATAAAAAATGACCAATTCCGTCACTATTGTTTTTATTCAGACACAATTACCTGCTTTTTCCTGACATAAGACACCTTTTTCAGTCGATTAACGGCAAAATTCAACATTTACCTTAATCACAATAACTTGGTCAGGCATCACTTTTCACTATACAATCACGGCAAAACAAAACGTCAATCAGGTTAAAAACAATGTTGCAGCTTCAGTCAAAACTTCCAAGCCAAGGCGTGACTATTTTTAGCGTGATGACTGAACTCGCACAACGACTGAATGCACTGAATCTGTCTCAAGGCTTCCCCGATTTCCCTGCTCCACCTGCATTGCTTGAAGCGCTGAGCCAAGCCACGCTTTCAGGTTATAACCAATACCCTGCGGGAGATGGTGTTTTAGTACTCAGAGAACAACTGGCCAAACAGTTTTTACAACGAGATCAACTGCAACTCGATCCTGTCACCGAAATCACCATTACCCCTGGCGCAACCATTGCGATTTTTTGTGCCATTCAAGCCTGTATCCATGCAGATGATGAAGTTATTATTTTTGACCCGAGCTATGACAGCTATGCCCCTGCAGTACAACTGGCAGGGGGGAAATCCGTTCATATTCATTTAGAGGTACCAACATTTCAGGTGAATTGGCAAAAAGTTAAAGATTGTATCAATGCAAAAACTCGCATGATTATCGTCAATACACCGCATAATCCGACTGGTGCGATTTGGTCAGAACAAGACTGGCATCAACTGATTGAACTCATTCAAGATAAAAATATCGTTGTGCTCTCTGATGAGGTCTATGAACATCTCGTTTTTGATGGACAAAAACATTTTAGTGCACTGCAATTCCCCGAATTACGTGAACGCAGTTATGTAATCGGTTCTTTTGGCAAAAGTTATCATGTCACAGGTTGGAAAACGGGTTATTGCGTTGCAGCACCACATTTAATGCGTTTGTTTCGTCAAATATATCAATTTGCCAATTTCTGCGGCACCACACCTTGCCAAATAGCATTAGCGAACTATATGCAGCAACATCCTGAGCACGTTCAGGAACTCCCGAACTTTTATCAGGCAAAACGGGATCTTTTTAATACCCAAATTCAAAACTCACGTTTGCAATTTATTCCATCACAAGGCACTTATTTCCAAAATCTCGATTATAGTGCGATTCGCCCTGACTTGAATGATGTGGAAATGTGCCAATTCCTCGCAGAGCAACACAAAATTGTCGCGATTCCTATTTCCGTTTTTTATCAACAAGCGCCCGAGTCACTACGCCTGATTCGATTCTGCTTTGCCAAAACTGATCAGACTTTACAACGTGCAGGAGCAATCCTTGCAGAGTGTTGATCAACAAAAATAAACCGAACAATCATGACGTCAATATGACCGATGATGGTATGGTGGAAAAATAGAAACGTTTCTGGGCGAAGCGTGAAGGAAATAGAATGACACCCCGCCAACCTTTGGTCATGCAACCCAATCTCTGGAAAACATTTTTTGTTTTTCTGGTTCCCTTGATTGCCACCAACATTTTACAGAACTTATCAGGAACGATTAATACCATCTTTGTCGGACAAATGATGGGAGTAGATGCGATTGCTGCGGTGTCTGTATTCTTCCCAATTCTTTTCTTTTTATTGGCATTTGTGATCGGGATCTCCGCGGGAACGACTGTACTGATTGGACAGGCATGGGGTGCGCAAAATCTTGAAAAAGTCAGAAGTGTGATTGGCTCTACCCTATTTATGACCTTGATTGGTGGCAGCATTATTGCTGTTTTAGGTTGGAGCTTTGCCGAGCATATTTTGCAATTATTAGGTACAGATCCTAAAGTCATGCACCTCTCTCTGCCCTATGTTCGATGGATGCTGGTGGGTAGTCCATTATTGTTTGTCTATATTATTTATACTTCGATTTTACGCGGTGTCGGTGATAGTGTTACCCCTCTAATTGCATTGAGCCTAACCAGTCTGATTGGTTTGACGGTCACGCCTGTTTTGCTCAAAGGCTATTTTGGATTCCCTGCTCTAGGCATTGTCGCGCCTGCTGTTGCAACAATCATGGGATATGCCGCAGTCCTTATTTTTCTGAGCTTCTATCTCAATTATAAGAACCATCCACTGAAAATAGATGCCCGTCTATTGAAAAGTATTCGTCACGATAGCAACCTAAGCAAACTAATCTTAAAGCTTGGTATCCCAACAGGCATCCAAATGGTGACAACTTCATTGGCAGGCTTAGTCATTATTGGTTTGGTTAATCGTTATGGCGCACACGCAACTGCCGCATATGGCGCAGTCAATCAAGTTCTGAACTACATTCAATTTCCAGCCCTCTCTATTTCAATTGCGGCTTCTATTTTTGCCGCTCAAGCGATTGGTGCAGGCAAACCCGAACTATTAGCCAAAGTCACACGAACCGCTTTGGGAATGAATGTCATATTCACGGGCAGTTTGATCACTTTAGCCTACTTATTTTCCAAATATTTAATGGCTCTATTTATTACCGATCACAGCGTCATTGAACTTGGGCAGCAGCTCTTATTTATTGTGTTATGGTCAATTTTATTCTTCGGTGCGAGCGCTATTTTTGCTTCAATCATGCGAGCTAGTGGAACCGTCAATGTACCAATGATGATTAATATTCTCACTATTATTTTAATTGAAGTTCCTTGTGCCTATTGGTTTAGTTCGTTATGGGGCTTAACGGGCATTTGGACTGCTTACGCGCTTTCTTTTGTGTGCTTATGTGTATTACAAGCCTCTTATTATCAGTTCGTTTGGAAGAAAACCAAGATCAAAGTCCTTATTTAAAAATTTCTTTGATCCTCAAATAAAAAAGCCATTCTCTAAGAATGGCTTTTTCTATCATGATGCCAAGACTTACATCATTTTCGTTGCAATCGCTGCAAGACGTTGATAACCCGTTGGGAATAAACGCTGGAAAGAATCCACAATACGCGCATCTGTTCCAATTAACAGACGGCGTTTATCTTTCAACACTGCATTTAAAATCTGACGTGCAGCTTCTTCTGGCGGTGTACGTAAGAATTTATCAAACTGCTTGATCGATTTGTTTGGATCCATGCCCAAGCTCTTTAAACTGTCATTCATTTTCGCCGCTTTTGCGATATTGGTACGGATACCACCTGGGTGTACACAAAGAGAACTTACGCCACTCTTTTCAATATCAAGTTCTTGACGTAATGATTCAGTAAAACCACGTACCGCAAATTTTGTTGCATTGTATGCAGATTGTGTTGGTTGCGAAGTTAAACCAAAAATACTTGAGATATTGATGATATGACCATCTTTGGTTTGCTTAATGAATGGTAAAAATTCTTTGGTGCCGTAAACCACGCCCCAGAAGTTAATTCCGACGATCCACTCTAAATCTTCATAACTTGCGCCTTCAACAGTTGAGCCAAGTGCCACACCTGCGTTATTAAAAATCATATTCACTGAGCCATGATCTTGAACAGTTTCTTGCGCCCATTGCTTCACCGCTTCACGGTTTGAAACATCAAGAACTTTGGTCGTTACTTTGATTGGATTTTGTTTTACCAACTCAACAGTTTGCGCTAATCCTTTCTCATTGATATCACTCAATGACAAATGGCAACCTTGTTTAGCCAATAAAATTGCCAATTGCTGTCCAATCCCAGAACCTGCACCTGTGATCGCTGCGACTTTATTTTTAAAATTTTTCATTGCCTATCCTTTGTATTTCGAATGATATGCACACATTTGTCTTGATCATGTGCAGTTTAAGCTATAACCAATATAATTTTGACAATACGGGTTGTCAATATAGTACACTACAGCTTTAAGACAAATGGCAATAACCAACATATTGCTTGTCATATTAGGTCTATTTACATTTCATGACGTAAGATGTTTAGACACGATGAAATAAGTTTTACGAAATTTAGTTATTATAAATTCGCAAGACCTGTTTAAAATGCAAATAAATCTTAGACATACGATTTAAAGACTTTTTAGGGAACGGTTTTTCCATGGCAACTGAAGATCTAGCGACACGCAAGAAAAATAATACCGAAGCGAAAGAGCGCCAGTTTAAAGGTCTCTCTTTAACTGAACGCAAAGAAGCTCGCCGCGAAAAATTGATTGAAGCAGGCATTGCGACCTATGGTACACAGGGTTTTTTTTCGGTCACTGTCAAAGATGTCTGTAATGAGGCGAAGCTGACTGAGCGTTATTTTTATGAATCATTTAAGAAAAGTGAGGAACTTTTCCAAACGGTATTCTTAAAAATGATTGGCAAAATGCAAAATTGTTTAACCCAAGCTGTGCTCATGGCTGCACCTGAACCTAAGAATATGGTCACGGCAGGTTTATCCGCATTATTAAGTGCAATTAAAGATGACCCTCGTATGGCACGAATTATTTATATCGATGCCATGTTGGTTCAAGACCTGCATAATCAAGCCACGATTCAGGAAACTTTGACCCAATTTGATCGTATTATTCAAGCATTCATGATGATTACCATGCCAAATGTGCCACAAAGTGATGAAGAAGTTTCATTAATGGCAACAGGTTTAAATGGATATGTGACGCATATTATTATTCGTTGGGTTTCCGAAGGTTTTAAACAGCCTTTAGAAGATGTGTTATCTGCTTGTTGTGCTGTGTTTTTATCATTTATTGAAACCACCTCACAAAAAAATTAAAATCGTTTTACAGTTTTGTGACGAACAAAATAAAAAGGTTTCGATGGTATTAACCAAATGAATTCATTTATTTTATTTGCAAACAACTTGTCATTATTTGGTCACTACTCTGCCTTAGAATTGTCACAATTTATTGCTAAATTCGACTTTATTAACTCTTTTGCAATGATATTGTCATAATTAATCTTTGTAATAAGCCTGTCATAACAACAAAACGGTTCACCGTTACAGATTTTAAGGGTATTGCGCAGTGAAAGATGACTATATTTTAATTGTCGATGATGAGCTACCGATCCGCGAAATGATCCATACCTCTTTGGATATGGCAGGCTTCCAATGTTTACAAGCTGAGGATGCAAAACAAGCGCATCAGATTATCGTCGATCAGCGTCCTGCTCTTATTTTGCTGGATTGGATGCTACCGGGTGGTGTCAGTGGTGTAGATCTATGCCGTCGTCTCAAACGTGATGAAAACTTAGCTGAAATTCCTGTCATCATGCTGACAGCACGTGGTGAAGAAGACCATAAAGTGCAAGGGCTAGATGCGGGTGCAGATGATTACATGACCAAACCATTCTCTACACGTGAATTGGTTTCTCGTATCAAAGCTGTATTGCGTCGTGCAAATGCACTCAGTGGCGAAAAAGTCATTGATGCTAATGGCTTAATGCTTGATCCAGTCAGTCAGCGTGTGAGCTTTGGTAACAGTATTCTCGATATGGGTCCAACCGAATATCGTTTATTGGCTTTCTTTATGACGCACCCTGAACGTGCGTATACACGTGCACAATTACTGGATCAAGTTTGGGGCGGTAATGTCTATATCGAAGATCGTACCATTGACGTGCATATCCGACGTTTACGCAAAGTCTTAGAACCTTTTGGCGTAGATCGTTTTGTACAAACAGTACGTGGCACAGGCTATCGTTTTTCTACACGAGCTGATTTAGCAGCAGGTTAAAATCCTTTATGTATGAACCTTATCCCGTCCCTGAACTGGCACGTGAACATCAACGTTTCCGTCACAGCAATTTATGGACGTTTGCAAAACAAGATCTAAGACTGCTACTTTTTTTCTTATTGATTGCGAGCTTAATTGGATTCGGGGTTGGATACTTTTGGAGCTGTATTTTTGTCGCGTTTGTCGTTTTTTTTATACTCCAACTGCGCTCACTGTATTTAGTCAATGAGTGGATCTCAAATCGTCCCTATGATGTTCCCCCAAATCTAAGCGGTATTTGGGGTGCATTATTATTTAATGTCTATCGAGCGCAGCGACAAGAACGTATCGTTCAAGCCGAAATGGTAGGTTTGATTGATCGTGCTCAATCATCTCTGGTTGCATTGGCGGAAGCTGTCGTTTTGATTGATGACCAACATCAGATTGAATGGTGGAACCCCGCTGCCGAAAAGTTATTAGGTATCAATCCTTTGGATCGCGGACGTAATTTACTGGCTATTTTGCGTCAACCCAGCTTTATTGAATATTTTAATCATATCGATCAAGCACCTGATGGTATCCGTTTACAGGCTCAAATGGACGAAGACCGATATGTGCAAGTCAAGTTAACTCGTTTTGGTGGTGAAAGCCGCTTATTGGTGGCATATGACACTACTCGCGTACATAATCTTGAACAAATGCGTAAAGACTTCGTGGACAACATTTCTCATGAATTACGTACACCGCTCACCGTATTGAGTGGTTATATCGAAACATTTATCGATCAAGATGACATTACTCCTCGCTGGAAACGCGCTTTCACTCAAATGCAATCACAAACCAAACGCATGAATGCATTGGTGAATGATTTATTGCTTTTATCCAATTTAGAGAACAATAAAAAAGTTGCTAAAAATCAAATTATTGACATGGCAAATTTGATGAATCAATTATTTGATGATGCGCGTGCTTATAATCTCGATTATGGTCATACTTTAAATTTAGATATCGACAGTCATTGTGATTTAATCGGCTCTGATATGGAAATTGCCAGTGCGTTTAGTAATTTAATCACCAATGCAATTAAATACACACCGAAAGGTGGCATTATTACGATTGGCTGGCATGAAGATGGCGATCACGCTTACTTTACCGTACAAGATAATGGGATTGGCATTAATCCAAAACATCTACCCCGTTTAACTGAGCGCTTCTATCGTGTTGACAGCGCACGTAGCCGTCAGACAGGGGGGACAGGTTTAGGCTTAGCAATTGTCAAACATGTGTTAATGCAACATGGCGCCCATTTAGAAATTAGCTCCAAAGAAAACGAAGGCTCAACCTTTACCGCTGTCTTTCCCAAAGAACGTTTGTATCGTATAGGTTAAAATAGAGGGAGCTAAAATTGCTCCCTAAATATTTGATATTACAATTTAATTACAATAATAATATAATAATATTTTGATTAATTTCACCGCTCACACATTTCTCTTTAGACGTAATATATTTTATGAATTCTCATTTCTTTCGTAGTTTCGCCTTTCTCCTAGGCTTAAGTAGTTCATTTTCAGCAATCGCCATGCCTACTGATCCATTGATCGGTACTTGGAAAGTGGTAGATGAACGGAGTGGTTCTTATCTATCTGATATTGTGATCAGACGTAATTCTAAAACTGAACAATACAGTGCTGTCATTGTGAAAATGTACCCTCAAGGCAAAGAGGCGATTCCTACACTATGCACCCCTTGTACTGGTGCTTTAAAAAATCAGCCGATTATTGGTATGGAAGTACTGAGTAATCTTAAAATGCTGAATCTAAATGAAGAGTTTGGACAAGGTGTATGGATCAATCCTTATGATGGATATAAATATACTTTGAATGCGCGTTTAAGCAAAACAGGTAAAATGCTCACAATAAATGCGAAAAACCCGAATAATAATACGTTTAGAAATATGACGTGGATTCGTCTCTAAATTTGAAATCTTTCCTTCAAATTAGATTAAAAATCCATCAAAAAGAGCGTATATAAATACGCTCTTTTTTCAAATAATTCTTTGATTTTGAGATCAATAACACATAGATAAAAATACATTTCAAATGAAGGAATGACTTAAACAGATACAGGTTTCGACTCTACCAAATGACTGGGTAAATCAAAAATATGGTCGAAAAGATAATTATAAACAAAGGTATAACAAGGTATCAGAACCATCAGGCTTAAATCTAACAAAAATGCTTTTATTAAACTGATCTGCATGATCCTAGACAAGTTATTGTGGCGAGTAAACATTATGCTTTACCCGATCCACGCATTCTGGTTTCTGAAACTTATTGGATGACTGATAATTTGTCGATGGCAATTCAGATGGTCGAGCAAGGATTGGGCTGGGGAAATTTTCCCCTTTCTGTTGTGAAAGCGCATTTTAACCAGCAAAGTTTAGTTCGTTTAGCATTTAGTGATACGACCAATCGGTTAGATATGCCAATTCATGCGATTTGGCCAAGCTACAAACCGCTCAGCCAATCTCTGCAATTTCTTATTGAGTTTTGGGCAAAACAAATTCAAATCGAATAAAAAAAAGCCCGACATCCTGTCGGGCTTTTTCGTATTTCGCACTTTAGGTATAACTCCTGTTCTACCTCACGTCCTGATGCTCAAACTTATCATTCTTGTTTTATGTTTTGGAACTTCCTGTTCCTGATGAGTTGATATTAGGTGATTTGGATCGGTACGAATATGGGTCATTGACTGGAATTGGTGTAAGAAAAAACGTACAGATACGATTAGAGCTCGGCAAAACATATCAAAATTTCTTAGAGAGAATATAATTTTTTTCAAATCGACCTCTCTACAGGCTATTGAGATTTAAAAAACGAATAGGATATCGATCTTAATAAAATAAGATCAAAGCATTTCACATAGTGCCAATTGTGTTAAATTAATCAGTAATTTTTTATAAATAATAGTAATATATTTTTTTAATTTGGCGAACTATTATGTCTAATACCAATAGAGTAAACTCATTTAATGACTTCAAAAATGCCATGCCTCACCAAATTAATGAATATTTTTCTAATAAAAAATTAGAGGAGTTATCAATTCATGAATTAGTTTATACTTATTTGAATGTGAACTGGAATGTAACTAAACTTAAAAATCGTAAAGTTAGTACAAGCTTGCATGATTTAGTAGAAAATATTAGAGCTTCTTACAATAATAATCGAACTAGAACTTATACACCATTACTTGGTTGTTTTATGATTTTAGATCAGTTGGGTAGTATTGTTAATGATCCAAATAAATCATTAAAAAATGGAATAAAACAGATTCTAGATTTGCATACATATGATGAAAAAACTATCCAATATTTATTGGCTCTAAGGAATGGACTAATCCATGATGGGAGTTTGACTAGTCGTGCGCAATATGCAGGACAATATCATACTATTCTTAGACTTGAACCGACATTAGCAACAACCATTGAATTTCCATCAACTGATTGGAATGGTGTTTTTGAAAATGAATTAAGTATTTACTGCTCTAAAATTAATTCAAAGCGATTTTTTGATGAGGTCTTAATAATAATTGACTTGGTTAAAGAAGCTCTCTTGGATAACCTATTAAACTTAAAGATAAGTGATGAAAAAGAATTTTTCTATAAGTTTTTATTTTAAATATTTTCTAAAACCAACATAATACGCCTTATGCGAAATACGTAAAACAAAAAGCCCCTATCTAGGGGCTTTTTAAACTCAACTCTAAATTAAACCGAGTGACCTAAACGCTCACCCATCACTACAGTAGAATTGGCTTTAAACTGCTCTTCCCACACCATTTTATCTTTTTCAAATAAAACCACAGCAGTAGAACCTAAGTAGAAACGACCTAACTCAGCACCTTTATCTAACTGCATTTGATGATGCTGTAATTCAACTTTACCTGAAGGTTTTACCTTACCTGTTGCAACAGTTTCAATCCCAGCCACAATCATCGCACCAACTAAAACCACCGCCATACGACCAAGTTCTGTATCAAACAAACATACCATCCGCTCATTACGCGCAAACAAACCTGGTACATTTTCAGCAGTCGTTTGATTAACTGAGAACAACTCTCCTGGAATGTATAAAGTTTCAGTCAATGTACCTGCAAATGGCATATGTACACGGTGATAATCTTTTGGTGATAAATAAACAGTTGCAAACTGACCATCTACAAATGGCTTTGCAAGTTGCGGATCACCAATCAATTTCTCTACAGAAAAACTTTGACCTTTGGCTTGGAAAATATCACCTGCCTCGATCTTACCCAACTGAGAAATTGCACCATCTGCAGGACAAACAATACTATCTGCACGCTCGTCCACACCGCGTACACCTTCCTTCAATGCACGGGTGAAGAACTCATTAAATGATTTATATTGATTCGGATTAGTCTGCTCAGCAATGCTCATGTCAATGCCGTATTTCGCTTTGAATGCCTGAATCACAGCAGTTTTTACCAAAACATTTTCACTGGCTGCCACTTTGCCGATAACACGGCTCAGTTGATGTTGAGGTACTAAGTTTTGTGCTTTGATAAAAAGTTGTTTTTTTAGGTCTGCTGAAAAACTCAAGATGGTGACTCCCCTGAAATAATAGGACTATCGAGGCGATTGCCCCATTCACTCCACGCACCATCGTAGGCTCTCACTTGCCAATTGAGTAATTTTGCCAATATATACGCCAAACCCGAACGGTGATGTGACTGACAATACACCACCACAGGTTGTTGTAAATTAAAGCCTAATTGTTCCAAACGTTGTTGAGTGCGTTCAAGTGGGTGTAATTTTAGATGATTTTCACGGTTTAGGGCAGTACTCCATTCAAAATGCAATGCATTTGGGATGTGACCACCGCGTCGCGCAGCTAAACGTAGTCCAGTATATTCTTCATTAGTACGGCAATCCCAGAGCTGAATATTCTGTTGTTGAACCTGCTGAAGTAATTCATTGTATTCAACTCGATACTGTTGCACGCTATTCAAATTAACTTGTACAAGCTCGCTCACAGGGATGACTTTATCTATATCTGCTGTGGTTGGTAAGCCTGCCCCCAGCCAAGCATGAATCCCACCATTAATCAAACTGGTGCGGTTAAAACCAAGACAATGTAAGTTCCAGATTAAACGCCCTGCCCACGCCCCACCTTCATCGTCATAAACGACGATATGATGTTGAGATGAAATATTTAATTTTTCGATGAGAGCTTGTAAACCTGCTAGATCAGGTAATACCCCATTCGCCTGTTCATGCTGTGCAACCAAGAATTTAGGCTGTAAATGAATGGCATGAGGAATATGCAATTGTTCATAAACCGATGCACGGCTTAAATCAACGACACGAATCAGCTCATGTCCTAAATAAGGTACAAGTTCTCTAGGCTCAATCAGTAAACCCAGTTTAAAATCTACATCAGTCATTTTTATGCTATTTTCTATCCGCATTGAATCAATTTTAACATAGCCGACTTTTTATCTTTGTCTGATTTTTTGCATTCAATTAGCAGAAAATCAGCTATAGATTAGCTGACCTCTTCGATCTCAAACACCTGTCTTAAATATGCAAGGAAAGTTTCATTGTCAGTCATGGTTTTACCTGAACTATCGGAAATTTTTGCCACCGATTGACCATTACACTCCACTAACTTCAATACAATATTCAGAGGCTTTTGACCCATATCATTGGTCAGATTCGTCCCGATACCAAAACTAACTTGAAAACGATCTTTAAAATATTGATGCAATAGCCATGCTTTTTCTAAATTTAGACCATCACTAAAGGTCAGCATTTTGGTTTTGGTATCAATCTTTAATTTGCGGTAGTGCGCATATGCTTTATCCCCCCATTCATAGGGATCGCCACTGTCATGACGTAAGCCATCAAAGAGTTTGGCAAAGTACAAATCAAAATCACGTAGAAAAGCATCCATTCCAACCACATCGGTCAAAGCAATGCCTAAATCACCACGATATTCTTGTACCCATGCTTCTAGAGCCGCTTTTTGAAAATTACGTAATCGGACATCTAAAGCTTGAAACGCTTGTAAAAACTCATGTGCCATGGTCCCGATTGGGCTAATACCCAGCTCTTTAGCAAGTAGAACATTACTGGTTCCACGAAACACTTGCGGTGCAGCCTCATGAAACGCCTGCACTACATGCTTTTGCCAGTCAAAACTATAACGGCGGCGAGTACCAAAATCTGAAACCAAAAATGGCGGATCATTGTCCTGCTGTTGCTGGGCATAGTGTTGCAGTTGGACCAACTTGTGCTGTAATCGGCGCTCACCCTCAACCCAGACCTCATCGCTACGGATGCGGCGAAAATACAGTTCATTGACGATTGCCAGAACAAAGATTTCAAACATCATGGCCTGTACCATTGGCCCTTCAATCCGAATATCTAACCGCCCTGCCGCATCAATACTGGCCCGAATAAAACGGCGTTTGAGCTGAAACAGTTCTAGATAGTCAACAAAGTCACTCTTGATAAAACGCAGTGAACGGAGGTACTGCAATTCATCCTCTTTAAAGTGCAGTTCACACAACAAATCGAGCTGATGATTGAGGTCGTCCAGAATTTCCGTCAACGGATAGGCGGTATCCTCCAGATTTCGGCAACGGAATAGATAGACACTGTGCGTTTGTGGAAACTGGTGCAGCACCACTTGCAGCATGGTGAATTTATACAGGTCGGTGTCGAGTAAAGATTGAATAATGGCAGACATAGGCGATGGTTTTGACCAATTCTTTTGCAATATCAGTTGTTATACAACCAAATGGCTGGGATTGAATAGTAGACTTTTGCTGCACAACTCATTTTTATATGCGGTGTCTGTTACACTGCCTCACTCTATTTCACCTATTTTTTAATCTTATGCGCGCATTAATTCAACGAGTTTTAGAAGCGAAAGTCGTGGTTGAGGGTCAAACCACTGGCGAAATTCAGCACGGCTTACTCGTATTCTTAGGTCTAGGTAAAAGCGATACTTTAGAGCAAGGACAAAAGCTTATTGATAAGATTTTAAAATATCGAATATTTGATGATGAACAAGGCAAAATGGGGTGGAATCTAAGCCAAGCTCAGGGTGGACTTTTATTGGTTTCACAATTTACTTTGATGGCGCAAACACAAAAAGGCTTACGCCCTGACTTTGGACCTGCCATGCCGCCAGCCGAAGCGAAAGCTTTGTATGCGCAATTGGTTGAGTATGCACGTCAACAATTTGCTCATGTCCAAACAGGTATTTTTGCTGCTGATATGAAAGTTCATTTAATCAAT
The DNA here is from genome assembly GCF_013391535.1 of Acinetobacter sp. SwsAc4. Taxonomy (NCBI): domain Bacteria; kingdom Pseudomonadati; phylum Pseudomonadota; class Gammaproteobacteria; order Moraxellales; family Moraxellaceae; genus Acinetobacter; species Acinetobacter sp. SwsAc4. Next base: position 53,308 of record NZ_JACAXC010000002.1, on the reverse strand, counting down.
GACGGACCAGTGACTTTTAATTTAGAAATTGAATAAATGAGACATAAAAAAACTCCCTTTTAGGGAGTTTTTTTCAGGTTGGTTTATTTACCTGTTTTTTCTTTAATAAATGCACGTGCTTGGCGAATTTTTTCTTTTACTGGTTTTGGCACTTTCGGTGGAATCAATTTAGCTGCTTGGTTAAACCAGACTAACAAGCTGAAGTCACCTTCCATTTTAATGCTGCCATCTTGCATACCTGTCATGAATGCAGTTGGATCACCCTTCACCAAAGTTTTTACGCCTTGCTCACTTGAAGCAAATTGCAAAATAAAATCAGCTTTTTCAGGACTACCCGCAACCGTATCAATTTTGCCACGATTGACAATAATCTGACGTGCCAAACCTAAATCTGTACCAATTTGAATACGAAATTCACGATCATGAACCAATTCAATAAACTTCGGGCTGGTACGTGCCAATTGCTTCATACGTAACGCCAAACCTGCCACTAATAGATCAAGTGGGTCAGTGCTTACATCAACGATAGGTAACTGAATCACAGGTAAAGAAGAAAGCTTCATGACATTTATGCCTACAGTATAATGATGAAAATTAAGACAACCGTATCCTAGCACAATTGTCGATAGGTCTGTAAAAGCTTTGTTGCAGAAAGTTAGCACAACAAAGGCATGCTGAGCATGCCTTTGTTGTAGTTAAAATTATTATAAATTATCGGCTAGAACATTGTTGTTGGTCATCCTTATAGACTGGCGTATGTTCAATATACTGACGTTTCGCCAATTGCTTTTGTGTTTGTTTGTCTTCACGTAAAAGTATGAATGTAACCGTTACCATCGCAAGGCTTAAGGCTGTCAAATAACTATAGGCGACCGACATTTCGAACATGGTTTGCATACCAAAGCGCACCGCTTCTAATAATCCCCAACTCAACATACCCGCTAGCATAAAGCCTAACCAACGACGATAAGGAGAAAAGAAAACAGCAATAACTGCGACAGCGATTAAGCCAAATCCAACCCACATGGTGAAATTCGCTGCTTCCATAGAAACCTCCGTCTTTAAAAGGTGGTTTGGATCGTGTCCAAACCTCATATTTGTTCTGTAATCTCTAAACAATATTCGGTGTTGCATTAACGTCTTTATGCATTATGGAGGGTTTTTTATAGAAAAAAAGAGCTTGAAATTAACCATACGACACAAGGTGTCGCAATATGCTTTTGTCATTACATTTTTTAAAATTACAAAAGTCTCAAAGTGCTATATAGCATCAATTACGGCGTGTCATTACAAAAAAATATCGATCTTTTTAATTATTCAGAAACTTTTTTCAGAATTTTTTTATCGTTGTTTTTCTATACATTTAGACATAAATATGACGGAATTGTGACGTATTTAAAATAAAAAATGCCGCTTGAAAAACGGCATTGGATAAAGCTTAAACAATTTGGGCATTTTTAGAACAATCCGTCTTTAAGCACGGTTCAGGTCCTTGTCATGCATTCCCAGCAAGTACAGGACACCATCCAGACCGACACTTGAAATTGCCTGATTGGCATTTTGACGCACCAGTGGTTTAGCGCGGAACGCCACGCCTAAACCTGCGATTGATAGCATTGGTAGATCATTAGCACCATCACCAACAGCCATCGCCTGCTCTAATGAGATTCCCATTTTGTCTGCCAATTGACGCAATAATTCAGCCTTACGTGCGCCATCAACAATTGCGCCCTTGACCTCACCTGTTACTAGGCCATCCCGTACATCCAGAATATTGGCATGCACTTCATCAATTCCGAGCTTGGCCTGTAGGTATTCAGCAAAATACTGGAATCCACCTGACAGGATTGCCGTTTTATATCCCAAGGCTTTCAGGGTTGAAATCAGACGCTCTGCGCCTTCGGTCACAGTTAAACGTTCTGCAATTTTTGGTAGAACCGAAGCATCCAGACCTTTTAACAAGGCAACACGGGCGCGGAAACTTTGCTGAAAATCCAGCTCCCCCTGCATGGCTCGCTCAGTAATTTCAGCGACCTGTTCACCGACACCTGCTTCTAGCGCCAACTCATCAATCACTTCCTGCTCAATCAGGGTTGAATCCATATCGAAGCAAACCAGACGGCGGTTACGGCGATAGGCATTGTCTTCCTGTACCGCAACATCAATATTCAGCTCACCTGATAAACTCAAACATGCAGCTCGCATTGCTTGTGCATCCAACATTTGTCCACTTAAACCAAACTGGACACAGGCACGGCGTGGAAATTGGCTTTCTGCATCGAGATCTAAACGACCAGATAAGCGTGTTACTGTTTCAATATTAAAGCCCTGACTCGATACAATTTTAGTGACTGCCTGCAAATGCGCAGCGGTAAGCTCTGGTGCAAGTGCCGTCACGATATAACGTGTACGCCCACCTTCACTCACCCATTGTTCATATTCTGCGTTGGAGATTGGTTTAAATCGCACAGTTAAGCCAATATCATGTGCTAAAATCAAAATCTCTTTCATTGCTAATGCTGTTGCAGTCTCATTATCCGAAGCAACAACAATTCCTAAAGTGAGTTGATTATGGATAACAGCCTGACCCACATCGAGTATTTGCAAAGAATGCACGGAAAGTACCTGCATTAATCGAGTAAACTGATTCGGTTGATCTGGTCCTAAAAAGGATATAAGAATGATTTCACGCATGAATTGACTCGTGTTTGAGCGACAACTATTGTATGTAAGAATCATAACATAACCTGACCTGAATCTATTTGACTCTTATTTATCTTGGAAGTTTAACTTGAATGCGCCACGCCAAGGGCTATTTGCTAGCCTGCTGATCGTAAGTTTTGCACTGCATACCTTTTTACTGGTGATTGCAACGACACATCAACTCAATGAAAACCGCACCAGTCAGGGACAACTGATGACCAGTCAGCTTGTGGCAGATAGCCTTTCAGAACTGGAACCTGCCAACACGGTCTCATTGGCACTGGTGGCCAACCGTTATGCAACCAACCCAAGTGTCGCATCCATTCGTATCCTCGATGCCAATAAACAAGTCCTTGCAACCAGTGGTATGGCAAAGACGCGTCAAGGTGAAGTCTTTGTTCGAGATGCACTACAAAATGAAAAGAAAGTTGGAACGGTTGAAATTACGCTTATCCAACCAAGTATTGGTGAAATCTTACGCACGCAGTGGCTGGCGATTTTGGCATCTTTATTTATTCATGGGTTGATCTGGTTGGCGTATCGTGCCATTGCACGTCCAACCCGTAGTGAATATTTAGCTCGTATTAACCAAGAAAATCATCTTAAACATGAAATTCAACGTTTAACTCAGGCTCTCGCACTTGAGAAGCAAAATACAGTCACGTTAGTTGCACAAGCACAGCAACAGGCAAAAGCTCAACCAAAATCACGTATTGAAAAAGCTTCAACAACAGATCAACAAGTCAATTTAGATCATCAAACCGTCGCACTGAATATCCAGTTTTATGATCCAAAACAACTGTTGAGCAGTGTCAACCAATCCGTTTCTGTGCCTTATTTTAAACTCTGTCAATTATTCTTGGATAAAAGCATTGATCTCTGTGCGAAGCATTACCAACTCGACGCTGCACAAATGAACGTCGTTCAAGAATTTAATGCTGAAGGCGCAACCTTGTCGACGACATCAGAACATCCCCATGCATTAGAATGTCTGATGATGATTGGTGCTGTTTTCCAGTTATTGGCAGATGTTTTATATAAGCGTTATCGTGAAGATAAACGTTTTGCACTACAAACACGCGGTGCTGTTGCTAGTGCTGTAGACGCGATGCAATTAGATGCGATTGAGGCAGCCAAGCGCTTAACTCAACACTTACAAGCCAAGGAAGCAGCTTTACACCTCAATCATGAGCAACTCAAAACGGTTCAAAACAGTTATGAATTAGTTGTGATGCCCAATCCGAGTAGTATTATGACTCGTCATGCCTTTATGATTAATGGCATGAATGAGCAATGTGCCACCGTGGCACAAAACCTGCGCACTGAAATTTTGATGGGTAAAAAAGTAAAAGCTTCGACTGAATCTTAGCTCGATCGAATGTATCGGTTCAAATTCAAAATGCAACGCTCCCTTACAGGGCTATAAATGCTCATTAGGATAAAGCGTTGCTTTATTATTTGCTTGATTCACTTTTTTAATTGATAAAGAAGCACAGGCGAAATTTATTAAAATACGGTAAACTACACCAGATTTATCGAATACTAGTGCCCTAAAAGGCAGCATAAAAGGTGAAAGCGAATGCCGCTGAGTCGTGTTGAAGAGCTTGTCGCAGATATTCGTGCAGGCAAAATGGTCATCCTGATGGATGATGAAGATCGTGAAAATGAAGGTGACTTGGTCATCGCTGCAACGCATGTTCGCCCTGAAGATATTAACTTCATGATTACGCATGCGCGCGGCCTAGTTTGCCTAACTTTGAGTCGTGATCGCTGTAAACAGCTTAATTTACCGCTAATGGTAGATCAAAACGGTGCACAACATGCCACTAACTTCACGCTGTCAATTGAAGCAGCCGAAGGAATCAGTACGGGTATCTCCGCTGCTGAACGCGCGCATACAATTCGCACCGCAGTTGCAGCACATGCTAAACCAAGCGATATCGTTCAACCTGGTCATATTTTCCCATTGATGGCTCAACCAGGCGGTGTATTGCACCGTGCAGGTCATACGGAAGCAGGGTGCGACCTCACCCGTTTAGCAGGTCTAGAGCCTGCCTCTGTTATCTGTGAAATTATTAATGAAGACGGTACCATGGCACGCCGTCCAGACTTAGAAGTTTTTGCAGAAAAACATGGTTTAAAAATCGGTACAATTGCGGATCTGATCCATTACCGCATGACCAATGAACAAACTGTTGAACGTTTGTCTCAAGAAACCATTGATACTGAATACGGTACATTTGAACTGTATAAATATCGTGAAATTGGTAATCCAGATATCCATTTAGCTTTGGTAAAAGGCGAACCAAAACAAGGCATCACCACTGTTCGTGTACATGGTTTTAATCCTGTTCGCGACTTATTAAAATTAAATAAGGCCGATGGTTCGGCAGCGTGGAATCTTGATCTTGCAATGAAAACGATTGCTGCAAGTGACCGTGGTGTATTGGTTTGGATTGGACAAGATCACTTGGAAGATTTAGGTCATGCCATTCATCACCTGAATCAGCCAAAGCCATTGAAATCCAATGCTGCCCTTTCCCAGCAATATCAAACAATTGGTGTCGGTGCACAAATTTTACGTGATCTTGGTGTTGAGAAAATGAAGTTGTTGAGTTCTCCACTTCGTTTCAATGCTTTATCAGGATTTCATTTAGAGGTAGTGGAATATATCACTGCCGATCAAATCACAGCAAAATAATCGAGGTTGCTATGGCAATTCGCCGAATTGAAGGTTTATTACATCTCGCAAGCGAAGGTCGTTATGCGATCTTAGTAGGACGTTTCAACAGCTTCGTAGTTGAACATTTACTTGAAGGCGCGATCGACACTTTAAAACGTCATGGCGTTTCAGAAGATGCGATTACTGTTATTCACGCACCAGGTGCGTGGGAACTTCCTATCGTTGCAAAAAAATTAGCGGCTTCAAACAAATTTGATGCCATCATTGCACTCGGTGCAGTGATCCGTGGTAGTACACCACATTTTGATTTTGTTGCAGGTGAATGTGCGAAAGGTTTAGGTGTAGTTGCACTTGAAAGCACAATGCCTGTGATCAATGGTGTCTTAACGACAGACAGCATTGAACAGGCAATCGAACGTTCAGGTACGAAAGCAGGAAACAAAGGTAGCGAAGCTGCATTGACTGCAATCGAAATGGTTAACTTATTAAAGGCAATTTAAAGCATGTCGCAAACACTTCAGGCCGCTTATGCAGCGAAACGCAAAGCACGTCGTTTTGCTGTACAAGGGATTTATGAATGGCAAATGAGTCATAACCCTGTCCATGAAATTGAAGCACGTACCCGTGTTGAAAATGCAATGCACAAAGTTGACCTTAACTATTACCATGAATTGCTCACTCAAGTGGTTGCTCAACATGAAGCTTTAGATGAGTTACTCATCCCTGTACTTGATCGTGAGTTAACTGCACTAGATGGTGTAGAACTTGCAACCTTACGACTTGGTGCTTATGAATTACGAGATCATCTCGAAGTTCCATACCGCGTTGTACTTGATGAAGCAATTGAGCTAGCAAAACACTTTGGTGGTGCAGACAGCCATAAATACATCAATGGTGTATTAGACCGTCTTTCATCAAAGCTTCGTGAAGCTGAAAAACAACAAGCAAAATAATAGGCTTGATGTTGCATGGCTGAGTTTTCAATTATTGAGCGGTACTTTAAACGTACATCAAAATCTGATGTCAGTTTAGGTATCGGTGATGACTCAGCCATTGTTACCCCTCCTCCCTCACAACAACTCGTGATCTGTGCAGATACATTGGTTGCTGGTCGACATTTTCCCTTAGATACCTCTGCCCATGCCATTGGCTGGAAAAGTGTCGCGGTCAATTTATCTGATCTCGCCGCAATGGGTGCAAAACCCCATAGTATTTTACTCGCACTCAGCCTCCCTACCGTTGATCATGACTGGTTGGCTGGATTTAGTCAGGGTCTTTTTGATTGTTGCGATCAATTTGGTGTTAGCCTAATCGGTGGCGATACTACTCAAAGTACCCAACTGACCATCACGGTCACGGCACTGGGCTGGATTGAACAAGGTCAAGCCATCACGCGTGCTGGTGCACAAGTCGGCGACTATGTCTGTATTAGTGGACAGATTGGTGATGCCGCGTTTGGATTAAAACACTTAGGACATCCTCTACAACAACGCTTAGATTATCCAACACCTCGTTGTAATTTGGGGCAACAGCTAAAAGGTTTAGCCTCAAGTATGATTGATGTCTCAGATGGACTCGCACAAGATTTAGGACATATTCTGAACGCCTCAAAAGTAGGTGCAACATTACAGCTTGAGCAACTTCCGATAGATCAGTCACTAAAAGAATTAGATTTGAGACAAGCTTGGCATTATGCGCTTGCAGGTGGGGATGACTATGAGCTGTGCTTTACAATATCACCGCAAAATTTTGAAAAACTGTCGCGACAACAATTAGATGTTCCGCTTACAATAATTGGTAAAATTACCCAACAAACTGGATTGTTATTTGAGTATATGGGTGAAAATTACCCACTACAAATTCATGGATACCAACATTTTGCATAAGCCTCCCATTCACTTCAAACAGATGACTTGGTTCGATCGCTGCATCGTTTTCTGCGGGGTTGGATTTGGTTCTGGTCTCAGTCCTAAAGCACCAGGAACATTTGGTTCTGCATTTGCATTGTTATTTACACCATTATGGTTATATCTCGGTTTTAATTTGAGTGTTTTAGCAATTCTTATGATGTCTTTGGTGGGCATATACATCTGTGGGCAAACAGCCAAAGTCATTCATGTACACGATGATGGTCGAATTGTGTGGGATGAATTTGCAGGACAATCTATTACGCTCCTACCCTTGCTCTATCTACAGCAATTAAATTGGTTATGGGTCATTGTCGGTTTTATTTTTTTCCGTATATTTGACATCTGGAAACCATTTCCGATTAGTTGGGCAGACCAAAAAGTTACTGGTGGTCTAGGGATTATGCTTGATGACATCATTGCAGGTCTTTGGGCTGCGCTTTGTATTTTTATGATTCTTTTTTATTTTTTGACTTAAGCCATTGAATTAGAGTTAGTTATGTCAACAACTGTTATTATTCTTGCAGCGGGGAAAGGAACGCGAATGCGTTCACAACTACCAAAAGTATTACAACCACTTGCAGGCCGCCCCCTCCTCGGTCACGTCATTCAAACGGCGAAAAAATTACATGCCCAAAATATTATTACGATTTATGGTCATGGTGGTGAACTCGTTAAGCAAAGCTTTGCTGCTGAACAAATAGAGTGGGTTGAACAAGCAGAACAGTTAGGAACAGGTCATGCTGTTCAAATGACTCTCCCTGTATTACCTCAAGATGGTATTTCTTTGATTTTATATGGGGATGTGCCTCTGGTTCGTCAAAGCACGCTTGAGCAGTTGCTTGAAGCTTCTAGCCAATCTGGTATTGGTATGATCACCCTAAATGTTGAAAATCCAACAGGCTACGGTCGTATCGTTCGTCAAGCAGATAAGATTCAAGCGATTGTTGAGCATAAAGATGCCACTGACGAACAGCGTCTAATACAAGAAATTAATACTGGCATTTATTGTGTAAGTAATGCCAAATTACATCAATGGTTGCCAAAGCTTTCGAACAACAATGTTCAAGGTGAATATTACCTCACGGATATCGTGGCAATGGCCGTTGCGGATGGCTTAGAAATTGCTTCAATTCAACCTGAGCTTGAATTTGAAGTTGAAGGTGTGAATGACCGCCTACAACTTGCAACTTTGGAACGTCAATTTCAGCAACAACAAGCAAAAGAATTGATGCAACAAGGCGTACATTTAATTGATCCAAATCGTTTTGACCTACGTGGAACTGTGAAATGTGGTCAAGATGTACAAATTGATGTCAATGTCATTATTGAAGGTGATTGCGAATTAGGTGACAACGTTCAACTTGGCGCAGGCTGTATTTTAAAAAATACTCGTATTGCGGCAGGCACTAAAGTTCAAGCCTATAGCATTTTTGAAAATGCGATCGTTGGAGAAAACACCCAAATCGGTCCTTTCGCCCGTCTTCGCCCAGGAGCAAATCTTGCGAATGATGTGCATATTGGCAACTTCGTCGAAGTCAAAAATTCAAATATTGGATTAGGTTCTAAAGCCAATCACTTAACTTATCTAGGTGATGCAGATATTGGTGCTGATTGTAATATTGGTGCAGGGACCATCACTTGTAATTATGATGGCGCAAATAAACATCGTACTGTTATTGAAGACAATGTATTTATTGGTACCAATAACTCATTGGTTGCACCAATTAAAATTGCTCAAGGTGCAACCACAGGTGCAGGCTCAACTTTAACTCGAGATGTGGCAGAGCATAGTTTAGCTGTCGAACGATCAAAACAGTTTGAAAAAGCAAATTATCAGCGCCCCCAAAAGCTGAAAAAATAAGAGGATAAAATTATGTGTGGTATTGTTGGTGGCGTTGCTGAACGATGTGTAACTGATATTCTGATTGAAGGATTAAAACGTCTTGAATATCGCGGTTATGACTCTGCGGGTTTAGCGTTATTGAATAATCAACAAATCTTACGCGAACGTCGTGTAGGTAAAGTTGCAAATTTAGCTGAAGCAGTATCTGAACAGCATTTGACTGGTAATGTAGGTATTGCCCATACCCGTTGGGCAACCCATGGTAAACCGACTGAAAATAATGCTCATCCACATGTTTCAGGTGATGTCGCTGTTGTACATAACGGTATTATTGAAAACTACCAAGAGCTTAAAGATGAATTACAAGCGCTAGGTTATATCTTTACCTCACAAACAGATACTGAAGTTGTTGCTCATCTTGTCAACGATGCTTTAAAGCAAACTGATAGCTTACTTGAAGCTGTACAAAAAGTTATTCCTCGCCTAAAAGGCGCTTTTGCGCTAGGTATTGTGCATACCGCACACCCTGATGAATTGATCACTGTGCGTGAAGGTTCTCCATTGGTGATTGGTGTAGGTATTGGCGAGAACTTTATTAGTTCAGACCAATTGGCTTTATTACCTGTTACTAATCGCTTCGTCTATCTCGAAGAAGGTGATATTGCGCGCTTAACACGTACGAGTATTGAAGTTTTTGTCAATGGAACGCGTGTTGAACGTCCAATCAAAGAATTGGATGCAACCGTCAGCAATGCATCAAAAGGCGAATATAAGCATTTCATGCTCAAAGAAATTTATGAGCAACCAGAAGCGATTCAACAAACGATTTCACAAGCATTGAATGGCAATAATTTGCGTGAAGATTTTCTTCAACATGCCAATGCGGATTTTGACAAAATTCAGCAAGTACAAATCATCGCCTGCGGTACTAGCTACCATGCAGGTATGATTGCAAAATACTGGTTCGAGCAATTGATTGGTGTACCTTGCCAAGTTGAGATTGCCAGTGAATTCCGTTATCGCACGCCTGTCATTGTTGCTCATACACTGTATATCTGTATTTCTCAGTCTGGAGAAACTGCGGATACGTTGGCTGCATTACGCGAAACACAAAAACGCGCTCAAGCTCAGAACATCGACATTAGTACCATGACCATTTGTAACGTTGCCACTTCATCAATGGTTCGCGAAACAGATCATCATTTACTCACGCTTGCAGGTCCTGAAATCGGCGTTGCATCAACCAAAGCCTTTACCACTCAACTTGCAGCATTGATGTTGTTGATCTTAAAAATTGGTCAAGTTAAACAACGTCTTGCAGATGCTCAATTGAAGGAAATTACAGAAGCGCTATGGCATTGCCCGAAAGTAATTTTAGATACTTTACAAGGCAATACTGAAATTCTGCGTCTATCAGCACTCTTCGTTGAGAAAAACCACTGCTTGTTCTTAGGACGTGGCACACACTTCCCTATCGCTCTAGAAGGCGCATTGAAACTGAAAGAAATTTCATACATTCATGCTGAAGGATATGCGGCTGGCGAATTAAAGCATGGTCCATTGGCTTTAGTAGACAATGAGATGCCAGTCGTGATCTTGGCTCCACAAGATGAAATGCTCGATAAGTTAAAATCGAATATGGAAGAAGTTCAAGCTCGTGGTGGAGAACTATTTGTTTTTGCTGATGAAAACAGTGGTATTCATGGTAAAGATCGCCAACATGTCGTTCATGTTCCAGCTGTCAATGAATGGTTAGCACCAATTGTGTACAGTATTCCTGTGCAATTGCTCTCGTATCATGTGGCTGTATTACGTGGTACCGACGTTGACCAACCACGTAACCTTGCCAAGAGCGTAACAGTCGAATAATTACAAAATAAAAAAAGGAGGGTTAGCCCTCCTTTTTTATTGCCATTGATGATCAGATTTAAGCCACATACCGACTGCTTTTATGATTCAAAAGAATAATTGAATTTAAAATAACAGCCCCTAAAATTGAAATTAGAATCAATTTCCAATCTACGAAAAACAACGAAACTAATAAGATGGTAACATCAATTCCCATCTGCACTTTACCTGCTGGAATGTTAAAGCGTTCTTGTAAATATAGAACCAAGAGGTTGATTCCTCCTAAGCTTGAACGATGGCGAAATAAAATCAGAAAGCTTACCCCCATCAACACATTCGCAAAAATCGCAGCATAAATTGGATTTACACTAGATAAATGAAAAAAATGAGGAATAATTTCAGTAAAACCAGCTAATAATCCAACGGCAATAAATGTCTTGACGACCAATGCCATGCCCATTTTTTTATAAGCAAAATAATAAAATGGAATATTGATCAGGAAAAATAAGATGCCAAACTTCAGGTCGGTAATATAGTGGATCAACAACGATAAGCCCGCTGTACCACCTGTCATAATCCCTGCTTGCTGCAATAAATTCATGGCAAACGATAGAATGAATGTACCAATTAACATGGCCAATCCATCTTCAATCTTAGAGTGTTGGTCAATCACGGGCATGACTGGACTGACCAAAGATATATTCTGATCGGTATTCATAAGGATAGAACTCAATAGGAGAACAACAGCAGGGAGAAAGATCTTTCAAAGAAAGACATGGTATATTTGATCATTTTTATTAAAATTTCGCAATTTATTCTTATATTTTCACCATAAATGCAATTTATACTCAAAATATCCTTTTTTGAATAATCTTTATGCAACAACGTCGAATGCTTCAGTTTGAATGGTATTCATCTAAGAGAAAGATTTTTTACTTAATCGCGATCCCATTTTCTTTTAATTTTTCCAACACAATCGATGTATTTAAATTACTGACGCCAAAGTTACTAGATGACAAAATCCCAATCAATTTGACCATTTCATCTAAATTTTTCACTGCAACCTTCAGTGCAAAATCATAACTTCCTGTGAGTTTATGAATATCTTTCACCGCAGGTTCATTTAAAAGAAAGTCAACAAAGCGATCGTGTGTCGCATCATTGTAGTTTTGCAATTTCACTTCAATAATACCCATGATCGGTGTCGGATCTGCGCTTAATGCGATTTGCGCATAGTAACCCGTAATAATTTTATTTTGTTCAAGCTGAATACGACGACGTGAACATTGAGAAGTTGATAATCCCACCAATTCTGCTAATTCTTGATTAGCTAATCTTCCATTCATTTGTAAATAATGAATAATTTTCTGATCAAAATCATCAAGTTCAGCTGACATAAAACGCTCAATTCTGTCTGAAGTTAGAGTTTAACTGATATTGATTTATCAGTTTTATAAGTTTAACGCCTTTGGATCAAGCGGCTCAAGCTTATGACAAAATTGTAGTCGATTGAATACGCTCAATCCCTTGCTCTAACATTCTTTGCCATGCGCTTTGTAGTGAACCATCCAAATCAATCGCTTTACAGGCATCTTCAATCACATAAGTTTTAAAGCCCATCTGTGCAGCATCTAAGGCGGTCCACGCCACGCAAAAGTCTGTGGCAATCCCTACGATATATACTGTATCAATTTGATGTTCTGTTAAATAACCCTTTAAACCTGTTGGAGTTTTACGATCTGCTTCCATAAAAGCAGAATAACTATCAATATCTGGATGAAAGCCTTTACGAATTATCAGTTGTGCAGTTGGAACATCCAAATCAGGATGAAATTCCGCATCGTGAGTGCCTTGAACACAATGTTTCGGCCATAACACTTGGGTACCATATGGCAATTCAATAGTTTCAAACGGTACTTTATTGTCGTGATTATCTGCAAAAGAAATATGTTGCTCAGGATGCCAGTCCTGTGTCAGCACGATATGCTCAAACTTTTTTGCAAGTTGATTAATAATCGGAATAATTTGATCTGCTTTTGCAACGGCCAAATTCCCCCCAGGAGTAAATCCATTTTGGACATCAACAACAATTAATGCGACATGATGAGTTTGTGTCTGCATAGCATGCTCCAGTTTTAAGCTTGTATTTTTACAATACCCTGCTGATTATGTTCTGGCTACTCATGTTTTCACTTTTACAAAAGATGAAAACGATTCAAGATAAAGATGAATTAAAGTTTTCCACAGTTTGACTAAAGCATATTGTTCTTATGCCTCCGATCAGTCATAATTTGCGTAATTGTCATTCAACCCGATCGAATTGTTGGATGACCAATCAAAATACTGCAACCATCCAATATTTCGTTTCAACTAATTCAATCTCGGATGGGAAAATAGGATAGTTTTTTAAAATGACTCAGCTAGCACAGAATATTCAAGGCTCAATTGTCGCAATCGTCACCCCTATGTTTGAAGATGGCAGCGTAGATTGGAAGAGTCTTGAGAAGCTCGTTGAGTGGCATATTCAACAAGGTACACATAGTATTGTTGCGGTCGGCACGACGGGCGAAGCGTCTACATTAAGCATGGAAGAACACACACAAGTCATCAAAGAAGTGATTCGTGTAGCCAACAAACGTATTCCAATTATCGCAGGCACAGGTGCAAATTCAACGCGTGAAGCGATTGAATTGACTAAAGCTGCAAAAGAATTAGGTGCTGATGCGGCCTTACTCGTTACGCCATATTATAATAAACCAACACAAGAAGGCCTATATCAACACTACAAAGCAATTGCTGAAGCCGTTGATATTCCACAAATTCTTTATAATGTACCAGGTCGTACTGGTGTCGATATGCAAAACGAAACCGTTATTCGTCTTGCTGATGTTAAAAACATTATTGGTATTAAAGATGCAACAGGCGATGTACCACGTGGTCAAGCCCTCATCGAAGGTTTAAATAATAAAATCGCTGTTTATTCAGGTGATGATGAAACTGCTTGGGAACTGATTTTACTGGGTGCAAAAGGTAATATCTCTGTAACAGCCAATGTTGCACCAAAGCAAATGAGCGAAATTTGTGAAGCTGCGTTAGCTGGAGATAAAGCAAAAGCACAAAGCTTGAATCAACAAATTGCAAATCTACACAATATTTTGTTTTGCGAATCAAACCCAATTCCTGTGAAATGGGCATTGCATGAGATGGGCTCAATTGGTACAGGTATTCGCCTACCATTAACCGCTCTAGCACAACAATATCGTGAACCGCTCCGCACAGATTTAAAAGCTGCGGGAATTATTTAATACGAGCAATTTATGATGCAATTACGTCTTGGTGTTGTCCTAGTCATTTCAGCTTTAAGTTTGGCTGGTTGTGGTCGTTTTGCCCTCAATAATCATTCTTTAGATTATAAAAAAGCACAAGCACTTGAACCACTCAAATTTCCTGAGGGCATAACGGCAAGACCATTTACGCCATTGTATCCAGCGCCTACGGTTGATCCACTTGCAATTGAGCATGCACCAAAGCTTGAAAATGAAAGTGGCAACCGCTATGCATTGCCTCGTCCAAAAGCGATGCAAAATTCAGCCGATAATACTTCAGCAACCGCTTCAACAGTGGGTCGTCCACAGCTTGTCACTGATGGGAATAAAAACCCATTACTCAAAGTTGATGGCCCGACAGCAAGTGCATGGCAATATACTTTTGCAACCTTGAGCAGCCTCAACTACAAAGTTATTTCACAAGCAGAAAATGGCTATGAAGCAACGATTAAAGTAGGTGATCAAAATTACCTACTTAAATTATCGGCTGTAGGCTCAAGCAATACAGTTGCGCTATTCAAACTTGATACAACATTTGCAGACCCTGCCGTTGCAGCTGAAGTGTTAACCCAGATTTACCAAAATTGGCCAGCCTAGTCGTTTACTAGGCATACTTTTTCAAAAGGTTCCCCCATGTTAAAACAAACCTTGCTCTATACTGGTAAAGCAAAATCTGTATATGAAACAGATAATGCTGATCACCTGATTTTAGTCTTTCGTGATGATGCATCAGCATTCAATGGCGAAAAAATCGAGCAACTAGATCGTAAAGGCAAGGTGAACAACCGTTTTAATGCCTTCATCATGGAAAAGTTGGCTGAAGCGGGTATCGAAACTCATTTTGAAAAGTTACTTTCTCCAACAGAAGTGCTTGTGAAGAAATTACAAATGATCCCTGTTGAATGTGTTATTCGTAACTACGCAGCAGGTTCATTATGCCGCCGTTTAGGTGTTGAAGAAGGTAAAGAGTTAACACCACCAACATTTGAATTGTTCTTCAAAGATGATGCGCTTGGCGACCCAATGGTCAATGAATCTCAAGCAATTGCTTTAGGTTGGGCAACAGCACCTCAACTTGAAAAAATGAAAGAACTGACTTACCAAGTGAATGATGTACTGAAAGCATTATTCGATGCAGGTAATATGATTCTTGTTGATTTCAAACTTGAATTCGGTGTATTCCACGATCGTATCGTATTGGGTGATGAATTCTCTCCAGACGGTTGCCGTTTATGGGATAAAGACACCAAGAAAAAATTAGACAAAGACCGTTTCCGCCAAGGTTTAGGTGGTGTGGTTGAGGCTTATGAAGAAGTTGCTGCACGTTTAGGCATTAACTTAGATAATATCTAAGCCTTAAGCTGCCGTTCTTAATAAAAACCAGCCTGATTAGGCTGGTTTTTTATTGGTTTATCTAATTTCCCAGTTTCTGATAAATCAGATTCCCTTAAGTTATCGTGCCCTTATGTTCATCTTCAAAATATTGATAAGCTGCCCAATCCGTCATAGATTTTAAAGCCATATAGGGACTCACGCACTCATCTGCACCTAATACATAATTACTGCGTGTCACTCGATTTACAGTTGCATCTAACATCATCAAACTATTCGGCGACACAACTGGTGCATCATGATGCTCTGTAAAAATAAGCTGTTTCTTCAAAGCACTTGCAGTCGGTGAAATACGTGCTGCTCTCGCCTCACCTAAGGTTTGTTGACGATGCCAATCCTCCCCAATAGAACGTATGCAATGAGAAGAAAGATGGAATAATATCCAAGGCTTTCAGTTGATCCAGTTGATCGTCACGAATCGTTTGAGGACGAAATGAATACTGTGAAATTAAAATATCTTTGTAAGGCTACTAGAGACTTTAATTGCAATATCATCCACATAGCGACTATAGGGAGTAGCTAAAACAATACTTATCATCACTGTAAACAAACTCGCCCACAGACCCGCTACCCAATACGAAAAACCCAATTGAATATGAAATAGATTAAAACAAGGAATTGTTAAAGCATAAATCACAGCAAGATGAATTAAATAAATAGAAAATGAGATCTTGCCTAAGAAAACTAAAAATGGTGAATCAAAAAATTGTGCTAACCATTTGCCTTTTAATACCGCATACACGATACAAAAACCGCCAATAAAATTCAGATAATCGTAGGTTTGCTCACCTAAAAATTGAGCAAAAATCCGATAACTCAGACTTTCATTATGCGCACCACAGAAATATAGCCCCAGCGTGAATAGCAACACAGATAGCCCTGTTGCTAATTCTGATGCATATAGAAGTAAACCCATACCTAAAATAAAACTCAGGATACCGAGTAATACTGTTTGTGAAATCGTATAGGCTGTCGCAATACTCAACAGCAAGAACAGACCTGCAAGCATCGGTCGTTTGCTATAAAAATAACTGGCGAAATAAATTACCAATGAACCGAGCAGCTCAATCTGCATCGTCCACAACACCCAGTTATAGCTTGAGTCCCCAAATAAAAACGCTCCGATACTGCCCTCATACAAAGCTATACTTAATTTTGGATAAGGATTTGCCAAAGCGGCTCCCCATTCAGAAACATGCGAAACATCAACAGGAAGGAAACACACGAGGTAGGCAATAATACAAGAGATAAACGCGGGAATAGCCAAACGTGGATAGCGTTTCAGCAATGACTTTTTTAATCGCTCAGTGGCATTGGGCTTGTTTAAGTTGGACAGGCTCAGTACATAGCCGCTCAGGACAAAGAACACAAAAACTGCGCCTGTTCCTGAATAGAAAAATGCCAGTGGTGAGTTATGCAACAGGGCGAAAAAATTATATTGCGGAACCGCACTTTCTCCAAAATTATGCAGTTGTGGAAAGAATGTCAGCGACAGGTGCGACAACACCACTGCAAGGCAGGCCAGACCCCGAATACTTTCCGCAGCATTAATTTTTTGGGTGGACATTGATGGAACTTTATCATCCGTGATATGCCGCGATAATGCGATCTTTTATATGAAGTGTCTAGTAGCCTCTTACAAAAATATAGTGACTATAAAGCACTTAAATAATAATTCCGCTATACACTTAAACTAAGTTGATGATTTCACTCGAGTCGAATACCAACATAAGATCGACCCAATACACACCATAAAAGCACCATACCAAAAAGAAATCGTCAGTGGCGTACTGAGTAAGATTGCAGAGCAAAAAGCTGAGAATACAGGAATGAAATACGAAGCACCTGCCAACAACGTGACATTGCCATGCAAAATCCCGACATTCCATGCAGCATAACCAAAGCCCATAGCGGCAGCGGCAAAAAGTAAGGACGTGGAAGATGACCAATCAAAATCAAATGCGCCGCCACCGACTGCACCAAAATGCGAACTGACATCCTTGATCAAAGCAACGATCATGCTCCAAAGGAAGATCGCAAGCAATCCAACGAATGTGGCTTTTTTTGAGTTCATGTTGAAATAAATCGAATATAAAACCGCAGCAAAATTCCCATTTACAGTTTTGGGAACTTGACTAGGTGAAATGTGAAAATACAACTCATCTATTTAAACAGATCTTTATTGCTGCTGTTGTTCCTGCTGCCAACGGCGTTGCTGCAAACGTTCGGCTTCAACTTCACGTTTGTTTAAGGCACGCTCATACAGCTTCGTACCCCTCAACTCAGGCGGCAAATATTCCTGTAAAACAAAATGCTCAGGGTAATGATGCGGATAGAGATAATCCACGCCATAACCTTGTTGCTTCATCAATTTGGTTGGCGCATTACGTAGATGCAACGGCACAGGTAAATTCGCAGTTTTTTCGGCAAGCTCCAAAGCTCGGTTAATGGCGAGATAGGTACTATTACTTTTCGGGCTGGTTGCGAGATATACAGCACATTGACCTAAGATAATTCGTGCTTCAGGCATACCGACCGCTTGTACTGAACGAAAACACTCACCTGCCAACAACAAGGCATTCGGATTCGAGTTGCCAATATCTTCTGATGCTGCAATCAACATTCGACGTGCAATAAAAACAGGGTCTTCACCACCTTTGAGCATGCGTGCCATCCAATATAGGGTCGCATCCGCATCGCTACCACGAATCGACTTGATAAAGGCCGAAACCAAATCATAATGCTGCTCACCTGATTTGTCATAACGTGCAATATTCTGCTGTGCGACTTTAACCACAATTGCATTGGTCACGATATTTTCAATATCAGGCTCAAAAGTACTGGCAATTAAATCAATCAAATTAAGCGCTTTACGTGCATCACCCGCAGCAAATTGAATCAGCGCATCATATTCTTCAATCTGAATAAAACGCTCTTTCAAAAACTTATCACTTTGAATGGCTTTATTGATCAGGGTTTGAATCGCATCAGCATCCAAACTATTTAAGGTATAAACCT
Source organism: Acinetobacter sp. SwsAc4 (assembly GCF_013391535.1). Lineage (NCBI taxonomy): Bacteria > Pseudomonadati > Pseudomonadota > Gammaproteobacteria > Moraxellales > Moraxellaceae > Acinetobacter > Acinetobacter sp. SwsAc4. The sequence goes on along the minus strand of NZ_JACAXC010000002.1, from coordinate 34,585 downwards.
GACAACGAGAAAGCAGTGCACTATTCACTTCAAAAGATGGATTCTCTGTGGTTGCACCAATCAAAGTGATTTTGCCTTTTTCAACTGCATTCAGTAAGGCATCTTGCTGCGACTTATTAAAGCGGTGGATCTCGTCAATAAACACTACTGATGTCAGTAAATCACCGCTTTCCGCAATCACTTCGCGCAGCTCTTTTACGCCCGTACTTAATGCAGATAAACTAATAAAAGGGCGATCAACTGCCTGTGCCAATAACAAAGCAATTGTAGTCTTACCCACCCCTGGCGGCCCCCAAAAGATAATCGAAGGCAAATGCCCCTGATCAATCATTTGGCGTAACGGTGCATGCTCACCGAGCAAATGATCTTGCCCGATGATTTCTGACAAATCACGAGGGCGTAAGCGTTCAGGTAAAGGAATATGCGTATCTGACATCATCACGGACTTTATACTGTTTTATCCTAGTCTATTGCGTCTGGTTCAAATCTACAATTTGAATCTGCAACCACGCGACATTCTATTGCGCAGTATTCTTTTGAAGTAACTGCTGCATGACATGGTAGCTTGCAGTAATTCGAGCTTCATTCGGAAAATTAGTGTTAGCGAGCATCACAATTCCAATCTTCTGCTGCGGAATAAATGCAGCATAGGCACCAAAGCCATTACTTGAACCAGTTTTATTAAACAATGTTGCTGCTGGAGCACGCTTTGGTTGTTTGATCGGTGTGACGATATGACTTTCTAAAGCCATTTTGCTGGAATTATCTTGTAAAAGTGTTTCAAGCTTAACAGGATAAGCATATTGCTCCCAGCCTAGCCCTTGGGTCATCGCACCAACTTTAAAATATCCCACATGCGTTGTTTCAACCGCTGCTCTTAAAGACTGTTTTAGCTTTTGTGGGTGAATTTGAATATTGTCGTGCCGTACCAACGTTGGTCTTTGGCTGCCATCTTTGAAAATATTGAAGCATGTCCTGCTGACTAACAACTTCATCTGGAAATTGCAGCGGAAAGCCACCTGCAGTATATATACCTAAATTTAAAATCGTAGCTTTATTCACTGCGGTATTTTTTAATTCTGGGAAATACTTGGCGGGATGATCCGACAATAATAACTGCCCTTGCGCCTGTGCATAGCCCGCCAAAGTTGCATTAAAGGTCTTACTGACTGAGCCAAGTTCAAATAAAGTATGGTTACTTACGGGTTGTTGGTTTGATTTTGATGCCAAGCCATAATTGATAAAATAATGCTTACCATCGAATGTGACACCGACCGCTAATCCAGGAATCTTATATTGATCTAATAATGGTTTAAATTGTTGATCTACAATTTCCCTAACTTGCTGCTCACTGAGCGGTTTTGCCCAAATCGAAGAATTACAGAATAAAAGCCCTGCAAGTAAAAAAAGCATTCTTGATGCGATCATGTCTATTTCCCAAACCCATTTCATTCAAACAAAGAGGCTCTCAAACCACATCGAACTCTCAGTGTTCATCATATGGGAATGTATAGATAAAATACTGCTAAAGTATTGTTTTTTATTGATAAAAAACACAGTTATAAGAAATATATATCAAGATCTAACGTACCCAACGTACGACATAATCTTCTATATCATCTTCATTTATATCTTGTTCTGAAATACAGCGTCCAGCAGCCGATTTCTTCGCTTTAATCACACTCTGACGTGAACCCGTATTTAAATAATGCCATGACGGTAAATTTTTACCTTCATTCAAACGACGATAAGCACAACTAGGAGGTAACCATGTAATTGTTTGCAATCGTTCAGGTGTCAATTGAATACAATCTGCAACATGCTGTTGACGATTCGGATAATCAGAACAACGTGCCGTTTTACAATCTAATAATTTACATGCAACTTTGGTATATGCGACTTCTGCCGTTTCTTCATCTTCAAGCTTAACCAAACAACATAAACCGCAACCATCACACAATGCCTCCCACTCAGTATTATTCAACTGATCAAGTGGATATAGTTTCCAAAAGTTAGCGCGCAATTCGGTAGACATGGCAAATGTTTTAGGCTTTAAAAATTTGTGTTGATTATAGCATTTATTCTCAATCAAGCCGTTTTCCAAGCGACTTAAGCGATTAACAATACTTAAGTTATTGAACATTTCAACCACAGAAACACCACATTTGGTGCGAAAAATACACGCTATAGTAATCTCATAACGATAAATTTAGGAGTAAGTAATATGTTCCGTTGGGCTATTATCTTTGCAGTGATTGCATTAATCGCCAGTTTATTAGGTTTTGGTGGTGTTGCTGGTTTATCCAAAGACTTTGCCGTCATTTTATTAGTGGTCGCGGCTATTCTTGCTGTAGTGGGTTTCTTATCACGCGGTAAAGTTTAGTTTAAACAGAAATAAAAATTCAGAAAGAAAAAAGAAGAATCGCCGTATTCTTCTTTTTTTATTATCATCATTTCAGCCGAATAAAAATTTGTCTTTCCGCTAGCATCATCAATTTTTTGCTGTTTTATGCTTTAATCAAAGCATTGAAAATATAGATCAGGATTAAAAAATGAGCTTTCCAATTACAACGCGTGAAATTGAATATACCGCCCCAGATGGTCAACGCCTTATTGGCTATTTTGCGACACCTATCCGAGATGTACCAGTTGCAGGAGTTATTGTTGCTCCAGAGTGGTGGGGACGTACCGAATATACCGAGCAACGTGCGCGTGAACTTGCAGAACACGGTTTTGCCGCTCTCGCAATTGATATGTATGGAGACAAAAAAGTTACCTCTGATGTTCCTCAAGCATCTGCATGGATGATGCAAACATTTGATCATGTAGACACCGTGGTTGAGCGTGCTCAAGCAGGCTTAGATGCTTTAAAAGCACAACCAGAGGTCAATACTGAAAAATTGGCAGCAATTGGTTTTTGTTATGGTGGTAAAGTAGTTCTGGATTTGGCGCGATCTGGTGCCGATTTGAAAGCTGTAGTGACCTTCCACGCGAATTTAAGCCCGAAAGCACCTGCACAAAAAGGAAAGATTCAGGCTGAAATTCTTGTATTACATGGTGAGATCGACACCATGGTTTCTTTAGATGATGTCGCAAGCTTCCGTCAGGAAATGCACGATGCAGAAGTCGATCATGAAGTGATTATTTTTGAAAATGCCAAACATGGCTTTAGTAATCCCCTCGCAGATGAGCGAGCTAAAGCAAATAATGTTGACTTAGGCTATAACGCCGAAGCTGAACATCAAGGATTAGAAGCCATGTATGAATTACTAGATAAACATTTAACCTGATTCAAAATATTGGCATAAACTTTCACAAAGACTTCATTCTGTGTAGGTGGCATTTATGTCTCCTACACACGAACAAATGTTTTTATCATTTAAATAAGTCCACGATTATATTTTCATTATACTAAGCCTCTGCTTTTGATTGTTCTGATTCATGTCTGATTTCTCATTTTCTGATGCACTACTCACGTGGTTCGACCAACATGGCCGCCACGATTTACCATGGCAAGTCGCTGATGATCCCTACAAAGTGTGGGTATCAGAAATCATGCTACAACAGACTCAAGTTAAAACTGTTCTGCAATATTTTGATCGCTTTATCGAAAGATTTCCAACCGTAGACGATCTTGGTCAGGCCAGTTGGGATGAGGTTGCCCCTTATTGGGCTGGTTTAGGCTACTATGCCCGTGCACGCAATCTGCACAAAGCCGCTGTTATCGTAAAGCAGAAAGGAAAGTTTCCTGAAACATTAGAACAGTGGATTGAATTACCAGGCATTGGCCGTTCAACCGCTGGTGCATTAATGTCTCTTGGCTTACGACAATATGGCGTCATTATGGATGGCAATGTGAAACGAGTTTTAGCACGTTTTTTTGCGATTGAAGATGATTTATCCAAGCCACAGCATGAGCGTGCTTTATGGCAAATTGCGGAACAGCTGTGTCCGAAAGAACGTAACCATGATTACACCCAAGCAATCATGGATTTGGGTGCTACAGTCTGCACACCGAAAAAGCCTTTGTGTTTATACTGCCCAATGCAACAACACTGTCAGGCCTATCAACAAGGTTTAGAACAAGAACTCCCATTTAAAAAAGCAAAAAAACCTGTCCCTGTTAAAACGGCGAATGTGCTCCTAATTCAAGCAGGTCGTGAGTGGCTTTGGCAACAACGTGAAGCCCACGGTCTATGGGGAGGTTTGTATTGTCTGCCTATCATTGAAGAGGCAACTGAATTACAACAGATTGAACAACAATTTAAGCTGCAAGCTCAAGTATCATCACTACAGATTAGTCATAGTTTTACTCACTTTACATGGATACTGCATGAACAACTGTTCCACGTGGAACATGACCAAAAAGAACAGCTCAGCATTGAACTGAATGGAATATGGCTCTGTCCAGAAGCCGCGATTGCCAAAGGCATTCCAACGGCCATGAAAAAACTGATTACAGCCAAACAAAAGGCCTAAAACCTGCATGCTGTAAATTCGAACGCAAGGAGTTTGTGTGCGTTACCTGATTTCCCATACGGTTCTTGCCCTATTGATGCTGATCCTTTCAGCCTGTACCACTGCACCAAAGAAGCCCGTGCCCTTGCCTAATACACAGGTGAACAAGCTCCAGATGATGCGTCTGGACAGTCGCCTGCCCGTTCCCGTCAAGGGGATCAGTCGAACTCAATTGCGAGATAGCTGGGGCGCAGCACGCAGTCAGGGGCGTAGTCATGAAGGCATTGACATCATGGCGGAACGTGGTACGAAAGTGTATAGTGCCACTGAGGGCTTAGTGGCTGATTTACGTAATAATAATCTAGGCGGCAAGGTGATCTGGATTCTTGGACCTGCTGGTTCATGGCATTATTATGCACATCTGGATGGTCACAAACGTGGTCTCAATGTTGGGGATTATGTCCGCAAAGGTGACCTGATCGGCTATGTGGGCAATACAGGCAATGCTCGCCATACCGCCCCACATTTACACTATGGCATTTATCTCAATGGCAAAGGGCGTGGCGCAGTCAATCCATACCCATACTTACGTTAGGAATACAGCATGTCAGAAGCATTGATTGAACGTCTGGTTGAATTTGCAGAATCAGGTAATCAGCAGAAAATCATTATCAATGGCACCAGCTATCAGGGCTGGATCATGGAAATTACTGAAGATGCCCTACTGATCAGCACAGGTTTTGCAGATAAATCAGGCAAGGACTTTTGGCTGAAATTTACTGATTTAAATACAGCTGAACTGTATTATTGGGACACTCGCCCAAATGAATGGGTGGCATTCACACTTTCATGATTTTATATGAATAACAATAGGAAGCATCAAATATGACGATTCAACGCTGTGGCTGGTGCTCCAATGATCCACTCTATATTAGCTACCACGATGAAGAATGGGGCAAAGTAGAACAAGATGAAAATCGATTATTTGAGATGCTTTGTCTTGAAGGTCAACAAGCTGGATTATCATGGATTACGGTGCTAAAAAAGCGCGAGAATTACCGTTCACACTTCTTTCACTATCCAATTACTAAGATTGCAGAGTTTACTGATGATCAACTCGAAGACAAACTGAGTGATGCAGGATTAATTCGTCATCTAGGTAAACTTAAAGCGATTCGAGACAATGCAATTGCATGGCAGCAACTCAAAAATGAAGTTGGTGATGTATCTGATTGGCTATGGGCCTTTGTTGACCATCAGACTTCAAATAACGATGTCATTCATTATCGTGATGCACCTGCACAAACCGAAATCAGTCAAAAACTTTCAAAAACACTGAAAAAACGTGGTTTTAAATTTGTTGGTCCCACAACATGTTATGCGTTTATGCAAGCGGTAGGAATGGTCAACGATCACGAAAATCACTGTCATTTTAAATAATACGAATTTATTTTGCTTTCCAAGGAGTTATCGAATGAGCAATAACCAAATTCGTGCTTATGCTGCAATGAAAGCAGGCGAGCAATTGGTTCCTTATCAATTTGATGCAGGTGAATTAAAGCCACATCAGGTTGAAGTTAAAGTTGAATACTGCGGTTTATGTCACTCAGATTTGTCTGTGATCAATAATGAATGGCATTCATCCGTTTATCCTGCTGTCGCTGGACATGAAATTATTGGCACAATTATCGCACTCGGTTCAGAAGCCAAAGGACTGAAACTTGGTCAACGTGTTGGCATTGGTTGGACAGCTGAAAGTTGCCAAGCATGCGATCCTTGTATTGGTGGTCATCAAGTTTTATGTACGGGTGGCAGCGTTGCGACTATCGTTGGTCATGCGGGTGGCTTTGCAGAAAAAGTTCGCGCAGGTTGGCAATGGGCCATTCCTCTACCAGAGGGTTTGGATCCTGAGAGTGCAGGACCATTGCTTTGTGGCGGCATTACCGTGTTTGATCCTTTACTTAAACATCAGATCCAAGCAACACATCACGTCGGTGTGATTGGGATTGGTGGTTTAGGGCATATGGCCATCAAGCTACTTAAAGCTTGGGGTTGTGAGATTACTGCATTTAGTTCAAATCCAGACAAAACTGAAGAGCTCAAAGCCATGGGGGCTGACCATGTGGTGAATAGTCGTGATGCTCAAGCGATCAAAGCACAACGTGGCAAATTTGATCTATTGCTTAGCACCGTCAATGTAACGCTGAATTGGCAAGCCTATCTCAATACCTTGGCACCGAATGGTAGTATGCATTTCTTGGGTATTACCTTAGAGCCTATTCCAGTTTCTGTAGGTACTATCATGAGTGGTGCCAAATCGGTTACAGCTTCACCAACTGGGTCACCTTTAGCACTGCGTCAACTACTACAATTTGCCGCACGTAAAAATATTGCGCCACAAATTGAGCTATTTCCAATGTCTCAACTCAATGAAGCCATTGAACGACTGCATTCAGGTCAAGCACGTTATCGTATCGTACTTAAAGCAGACTTTGATTAATTTAAAACCGACGACATACGCTCTCTCACCCAATCCGCCAACTGTTGAATTGCTTGGCGGATTTCGGTGGTCAACGCATGCCCTGCATTTAAGCGAATGAAGTGCTGATAACGCTGATCTTCACCAAACACTTCCCCTGGTACGATATTAATCCCTTGGCGCTGCGCTAAATAATATAACTCTAAGCCCGTAATATTTTCTGGCAGTTGCAACCACAAAGCATAACCCCCTTCTGATTGACTCAAGGCGATTGGAATCCCACCAAATACTTCCAAAATATAAGCACGATACTGTTGGACTTGTTGCATCAACTTCGGTCTTAACTCATCCAAATGCTCACGATAACCACGACTATAAATGAAATCAGCCAAGCCTAACTGTAAGGGTGTATTGACACCGACGTTATTTGATAAGAGTTGTGGTCGTAAGTGTTGCAATTGTGGTCCCAAGCAAAACCATCCTACACGATAGGCGGTAGACAGTGACTTCGAGACTGAACCACACCAAATTACGTAGCCTTGTTGATCCCAATAACGAATCGGCAAAGGTCTCTCTTTTTGGAAACTGCATTCACCATAAATATCATCTTCTAAAATAAAACATTGGTATTGCTGCGCAAGTTGAGCAATTTTTTGCTTCTGTGAATGACTTAAACAGTAGCCCAATGGATTTTGAAAATTAGCAGTGAGTAAACACAGCTTGGCATCGCCCTGTTTCATAAAAAACTCAAGACGTTCAAGATCAATACCACGATGATCTGCTGGAATCTCAATAATCTTACGCTTAAGACTTGCCAACATTTGCAACTGGCCATTAAAGGTAGGTGTTGGAATTAATATACTGTCCCCTTCCTGACTGATCTGCTGAATTAACAAGGACAAAGCTGGCATACAGCCATTGGTAATAAAAATATCTTCCGTAGCGACATAAATCCCATCTTCACGCCAATGATCTGATAAAGCCTTACGTAACTGCTCATGTCCCTGTTTATTACAATATAAAAAATCTTCGGGCTGACAGTGTTTAAGCGCACGCTGTAAGGAACGACGTAGCCCATCTACAGGAATTAAATGGGGCGACAACTGAATAGCCCCTAAAGGAGTTAAATGATTTTGAATCGATGCTGTTTGAATCTGATTCTGTAAGTCTAAATTCGAGACTTGCCGTGCTTTGGACTCAAAGCTTGGACTTTTAGGGGCAGCACTTTGATATTGTCTTGAACTTACAAAATAGCCTGATTTGGCTTTGACATAAATCAGTCCTTTGGCTTCTAACAGTTCGTAGCATTGTTGTGCGGTACTCAAACTAATACTTTGCTGACGAGCAAATTCCCTTAAAGAACTTAACTTTTGCTGTGGCTGTAATTCATGTTGATAAATTTTATGAGCCAATTGATCTGCTAGGCGTTGATATTGAAAAGTCATATCTGTACTGCTTTTTTATAAATTTCTGTATCTGTATTGGTTAATACAACACCGTTAAGCTATAAAAATCAACTAACAAAGGATAAGAACATGAAAAACAATATCTTATTTATATTTTCTATAATTTTTTTTACAGGCTGCAATCTGACTGACCAGTCCACTTATCAGCAACAACAAGTGTGTAAATCACTCTCACAGGGATATCTGCAAATTCAAAACCAATCGACCTATGAATTATGGAAAATGGAGAAAAGTGAAGCCCCTGAGCAGACCCGTATCATCAAACTGACCTATAAGAAACCCAATGAAAATGGCCTGATGCTCTCAAGTAACTTTCTGCCAACGGTCAAAATTGAATGCACGCAACAACAGCAACAGGTCAAAGTTGCAGTACAACAACCGACTGGACAACTTGTTCAAGTTTTAGAACTCAAACTTGCCGAAACAGCTATTGGCAAACAGAAAATCCATGACTTAACTGCTCAGTCAAAAACTCAATAAATAAGCGAACCCGTTTCGGCAAATGCGCTTGTTGATAATACACAGCATGGATGCTTTGATAAGACTGCTCAATCTGATCTTCAAATAGTGCTTCAAGGCGCCCTTCTTTCATATCCTGCCAGATTTCAAATTCTGATAATCGGGCAATGCCCTGCCCACGCAAACAGAGTTGTCGAACAGTTTCGCCACTCGATGCTTTTACTTTCGGTTGGGCTTGAAAATACTCACCATCAATTTTAATGGGCCAAGTATTGATATAAGTGGGACGGGTGAAGCCAATCACATCATGCTCAATTAATGTCTGAGCTTGTACAGGTCTCCCCTTACGCTGTAAATATTCAGGACTGGCTACAATATAAATTCGGCTTTTACACACCAATTTCGCATGCAGACTGGAATCATGTAATTCACCAAAACGAAACGCCACATCAGTCTTATGTTCTAATAGATCTATCACTAAATCATTACTATTCAGCTCAATCTCAATATTGGGATAACTTTGTCTGAACTTATGTACCAATGGCGTAATGACATGCAGAATAAACGGCGTGGCTGAGTCAATCCGAATCACACCCGAGGTATCCTGATCCGATTTTTCTAGAGCTTCTTCAGCTGCACTTAAATCACTGAGAATTTTACGCGCATGTTGTAAAAATTGTTGTCCTTCTTGGGTCAGTTTTAACTTTCGAGTCGTGCGCTCTAGCAAGGTGACTCCAAGCTTTGACTCTAGACGACTGAGAGAGCGGCTCATTCCCGATGCCGTCTGTCCAAGCCGCTCAGCAGCAGCAATAAACGATCCTGTATCGACAATGGTCATAAAAGCAAGTAGTTCTTCTACCGTAGATTTCATTGCCACCTCGTTAATTATTGATATTTAGTCAACTATATTTTGCAAATTCATCTATTTTTTAGCAACAATAATCATCGCAAAATTGCAGCCATCAACAGAATAGTGAAAAAGATTAAGCGAACAATCTGTGTATCGCTCAATTTGGTTGAGTTTAATCCTGCTTCACCGACCTTTATCATCCGGATGCTGGTCTGGATAGGGATGGTTTTTTCGAGTTTGCTCATCCCTTCGGTGGCAAGCTGGCTAATGTATCAGTGCATAAAAAAGCCTGATTGAATCAGGCTTTTCACTCTTAGATTTATTTAAGCAATTCAGGCAAATGTGGCTGTGCATATAATGGGTTGTAAATTTCTTTCCTCATCTTCATCAGCATTTGATACGGTTGCTGCTGCACAAACATATTCACAAAACTCAATGGAATCGAACCTGCTGGGTCGGCATAACCACTAGTCATAACTTTAACCTTATTATTGGCAAGTCTTTGGAACGTCCAATCTCCTGTATATTGATTCAAACGAATCACATCAGGTTGTTCAGGGTAACTATTTTTAATCGCGTTATTCTTAATACTAATACTGCCATCAGCATTCTTATTCATTTTGCCTTTAATGACCAAGTCACGGTCTTTCAAAGGAAATGGGAAATCTAACAGCATATACAGGGTAAATTCCCCTTTCTTTTCATCCCGAGACAAAAGCTGTGCCTTAGCAACATAAGGCACCCATTGGGGTGTGCGCTCAACATCAAGTACTACCGCAACTGCCCGTTCCAAAGGCACATCAAAAGTCGTTTCTGCTTTGTACTGAAAGACCGGATTATTCTCTGTTTGGTAGGTCCAAACTTTAATATTATTGCGATGTAAACTCAGTTTAGGTGCTTCTGCGGCACTGACGACTAAACTTGTCGCACTTAGCAGTGTAGCAAGAACAATATGCTTTTTATTCATGTCATGCTCAATTGTTGTAATGATGGTGAGAGCTTGTTGTATCTCTATCAGAAAGAAAGCTCAACAAGCTCTTTTATAGTACAAAAAAGTACCTTTTAAACTTCAATCTCGTTAAAGCCTAAAACATCTTTCATATCATATTTACGAGCTTCGCGACCGACGACCCATGCAGCCGCACGAACAGCGCCTGAAGCAAAATTCATTCGATTGGTCGCTTTATGTGTGACTTCAACACGTTCACCCTCACCAATAAACATCACGGTATGTTCACCGACGATGTCGCCACCACGAATGGTTTGAAAGCCAATACTTTGACGCTCACGAGCACCTGTATGACCTTCACGACAATACACAGCATCCGTTTTCAAGTCACGACCTAAAGTATCTGCAATCGCCTCGCCCATCATAAATGCAGTACCAGATGGCGCATCCACTTTGTGACGGTGATGTGATTCGATGATTTCGATATCAACGCTATCACCAAACACTTTCGCTGCAAGCTCTAATAATTTGATTGAAACATTCACACCAACTGAATAGTTAGCAGCATAAACGACTGGAGTCTGTGTTGCGGTTTCATCTAAGAAAGCCTTTTGTTCATCCGACATCCCTGTGGTGCCAATCACCATTGCAACACCTGCCTCACGGCATAACTTTAAGTGTTGTTCAGTGGCAACAGGCGCAGTGAAATCAATCACGACATCACAGTCTTTTAAAACTTCACTTAAACTTCCCACAATCTTGACGCCGATGTTGCCAATCCCTGCAAGTTCCCCTGCATCTGCACCCACCAAACTACTTTCTGGACGTTCAACAGCTGCTGCGAGTTGGTAGCCTGCTTGTTGTACTGCTTGAATCAGAATACGCCCCATGCGTCCGCCTGCACCCAAGATTCCAATGCGTGGAGAAGTCGACATAATTTTTCCTAGTCTTTTATTTAAACAATTGAGCTACTATAGCAAAACTCTGTGCCTACGCTAAAAAATTCCCATAAAAAAACCTGCCGCAGCAGGTTTTTTATTGATGCTAATTAATCAAACAAGCGATCAAAGAAAGATTTTTTCTTTGGTGATGCAGCATGACCATCACCATCAAACGACGCTTGTAATTCTTTCAACAATTCACGTTGGCGACTGTTTAAATTCACAGGTGTTTCTACCACGATACGGCACAATAAGTCACCGACCATGCTGCTACGTACAGGACGAACACCTTTACCACGTAAGCGGAATAGCTTACCTGTTTGAGTACCTTCTGGGATTTTTAAGCTGACGCGACCATCAAGCGTCGGGATTTCAATTTCTTTGCCCAATGCAGCATCGGCAATACTGACTGGCACATCCATATATAGATCTGCACCGTCACGTTGGAAGACTTCGTGTTCACGAACTACGACTTCAACGTATAAATCACCCGCTTGACCATCACGAATCGCTTCACCTTTACCTGTTAAGCGAACACGATCGCCGTTGTCCACACCAGCAGGAATAGTGACTTCAAGCGTTTGTTGACGATCGGCAACACCCGAACCATGACAGGTATTACAAGGGTTTTTGATAATTTTGCCTTGCCCGCGGCAAGTACTACAAGTTTGTTGAACTGAGAAGAAACCTTGCTGCATACGTACTTGACCAGCACCATGGCAGGTACGACACGTCTCAACATCATTTGGATTCTTAGAACCTTTACCATCACATGTTTCACACGGCGCTGGTGCAGTAAAAGTAATCGTTTTTTTCACGCCTTTGACTGCTTCTTCAAGCGTCAATTCCATCACATAGCGAAGATCAGAGCCACGACGTTGGCGTTGTTGTTGGCGACCACCGCCACCACCGAAAGCACCACCAAAAATATCACCAAATTGGCTAAAGATGTCTTCTGCACTAAAACCACCACCGAAGCCACCGCCGCCACCAAAACCGCCCTCAAAAGCGCTATGGCCAGCACGATCATACATGCTGCGTTTTTCGCCATCAGAAAGTACTTCGTAAGCCTCTGCTGCTTCTTTAAACTTTTCTTCCGCTTCAGCATTGTCTGGGTTACGATCTGGATGATATTTCATCGCCAACTTACGATAGGCTTTTTTAATCTCATCATCACTTGCGGTTTTCGAAACGCCTAAAACCTCATAATAATCACGTTTAGCCATGGTTGGCGATGCTCCTCACGGAATTGGTTCAATCTCTACAAATAAATAAGCTCTGTTGACATTTTATTAACAAAGTCAACAGAGCCTTAGTATGGGCACTACTATAAATTTACAAGGTCTAGCACAATAAAAAAGCGATAAAATTAGAATACCGCTTTATTTTTAAAATACTTAGCAACACCTTTGATCCATGCATTCAACAGAAATAGCCATGCAATTGAGCTAAACACCACACCCACAACCGTCATGGCGGTCACCCAGAGGGCGCTGTTCCAGACAAAAAAGAACAGTGGAATAAACCACAGGGCAGCAAAGAAAGCCATTAGAATAAACAGCAGCACATTACGCATAATCCACAGTGCATGCGCGTGTATCCATACTTCAGCATTATTCGCAGTCGCAACTTTTCGTGCCAGCAGATACGCAAACACTGCAAACACGATTGTAAATAATGCAAGAAACATGAACACGTACGAAATCGCCACATAACGGCGATGCTGCTCAATATTGTCTTGCCCCATGCTCTAGATCACCTCATTCACTGCATTTTGCTAAACCAGTCATGCAATGAAATTCAATTATTTTTTGGTCTTAAAATATAGGTGCTACTATATTGAAATTTTCAATATTTCGCACCTTTATTCACAAAATAATTATGATAGATGTGTTGCTTTCTTGACCTTAAACCACGCCGCATAGAGTGCAGGCAGGAAAAACAGGGTCAACAGGGTAGCCACAATCAAGCCACCCATAATCGCAACCGCCATCGGACCAAAGAAAATACTGCGTGATAATGGAATCATCGCAAGTACTGCGGCAAGTGCGGTTAACACAATTGGGCGGAAACGGCGCATGGTGGCACCAATCACCGCGTCCCACGGTTCATGCCCTGCCTGAATGTCCTGCTCAATCTGATCAATCAGGATCAATGAATTCCGCATAATCATTCCAGATAAAGCAATTGTCCCTAACATCGCGACAAAACCAAAAGGCTTATTAAACAGGAGTAAGAATGCAACAACGCCAATCAAACCAAGAGGTGCTGTCAATAAAACAATCGTTGCGCGTGACATACTACGTAATTGAATCATCAGCAAAGTCATCACCACAGCCAAGAATAATGGCATGCCTGCATTCACCGAATTTTGACCTTTTGCAGACTCTTCAACCGTACCACCGACTTCCACTAAGTAACCATTGGGTAAATCAGCACGTAAAGCTTGCATTTTGTCTGCCAATTGCTGAACTACTGTTGCAGGTTGTAAATTGGTTCGAATATCCGCGCGGACTGTAATCGTTGGTAGACGATTACGATGCCAAATCAGACCTTCTTCAAAACGTGACTCAATTTTTGCTATTTGCGCTAGAGGTACAGTGGTTCCTTTGGTGGTTGGCACAGCTAAATTTGCTAACGAAGCCACTTCAACACGTTCCGACTTATCACCACGTAAACGAATTTCAATGAGTTCACGTTTTTCACGATATTGATTCATCACCGCCCCTGTCACAGAAGCGTTTAGGAAATTAGCCAAATCAACACTGGAAACACCCATTTGACGAGCACGATCTTGGTCAATTTCAATTGCAATAATTTTGCTTGGTTCACCCCAGTCCAGATGCACATTGGTGGTATTTGGGTCTTCACTCAGCACCTTAGCCACTTTTTGTGCCTCTGCCCGAACCGTTGCCAGATCTTCACCTGAGACCCGATACTGCAATGGATAACCCACAGGCGGACCATTTTCCAGCAAGGACACACGGGTACGTACCTGAGGCAACAACTGCTTGATTTGCGTCTCTAAAGAACGACGGATTTCATCACGATCATCAAGAGAAGAAGCCAAGACTACAAATTGAGCAAAACTGGCTTGTGGGAGTTGTTGGTCTAAAGGTAAGTAAAAACGTGGTGAACCTGTTCCAACATAAGCGACATAATTATCAATCCCTTTTTGTTTGGATAGGAATTGTTCTACCTTATGTACTGCTTGTTCTGTCGCCGTTAGTGAAGCCCCCTCCTCCAGTTTTAAGTCCACCAGAATTTCTGCACGATTCGATGGTGGGAAGAATTGTTGTGGTACCAACTTAAACATCGCAACAGACAATACAAAGATACCGACCGTAATAGCAATCACCGTTTTACGATAGGTAATACAGATTTCGACAATATGCCTGAAGGATTGATAGAACTTGGATTGGTAAGGATCATGATGCTGACCATGCGACTCAACCACTGGTGCAGGTTGCTTGCGTAACCTTGCCCATAAACGTAAATACCATGCCGCTTGTTGATTCTGTTTGGTGAAATCAGGTAATAATTTTTCACCTAAATAAGGAACAAATAAAACAGCAGCAATCCATGAAACGATCAATGCAATCGTCACGACTTGGAAAATAGAACGTGTGTATTCACCTGTTCCAGATTGTGCCGTGGCAATTGGCAAGAAACCTGCTGCGGTAATCAATGTACCTGTGAGCATTGGAAAAGCGGTGGTTTGCCATGCAAAACCTGCCGCTTTTAATCGACTGTAACCCTGTTCCATTTTAATCGCCATCATTTCCACGGCGATAATGGCATCATCGACCAACAAACCCAGCGCAAGAATCAATGCGCCTAATGAGATCTTATGTAAGCCGACATCAAATAAACTCATCCCAGCAAAGGTCATTGCTAAAACCAATGGAATCGACAATGCAACAACAAGCCCTGTACGAAAACCGAGTGAGAAGAAACTGACCAATAAAACGATAATGACCGCTTCAGCTAAAACTTTTAAGAACTCTTGAATACTACGTTGTACTGCAACAGGTTGGTCTGAAACTTTTTGCAGTTTCATGCCCAAAGGTAAGCTTTTTTGTAGACTGTTAAATTCGGTTTCTAAATTTTTGCCCAATGCAATGATGTCTCCACCTTTACGCATGGACACCGCAATGCCAATCCCATTCTCACCCATAAAACGCATACGTGGTTGAGCAGGTTCACTAAAGCCGCGATAGACCTCAGCAACATCACCCAATTGAATGGTTTTATCGCCCACCAACAACGGCATTTTTTTCAGGTCATCGACACTATGTAAGTGTCCGCTAACTCTGATTTGAATACGGTCTGTACCTGTTTCAAAGAAACCTGCACCTGCCATATCATTTTGCTTCTGAATCGCTTCCTGAATGGCTGTGACAGGGACACCGAGCTGAACAGCTTTGGTATTGGATAATTCGATCCAGATCTTCTGATCTTGTAGACCCACCAAATTAACCTTGCTGACATCTTTGACCCGTTGCAGTTGTAGTTGCAAACGATCGGCATATTCTTTCATTACCGCATAGTCAAAATCTTTACCCGTTAAAACATAGATATTGCCGAAGGTATCGCCAAACTCGTCATTAAAAAATGGGCCTTGCACGCCATTGGGCAATTGATGGCGAATGTCATTGACCTTTTTACGCACGTTATACCAAACGTCAGGAATCTGCTCAGAACGATAGGAATCCTTAGCAATAAACGTGACCATAGATTCCCCAGGCCGTGAATATGCCCGAATATTTTCATATTGCCCTGTGGTCATCAGTTCTTTTTCAATACGATCTGTCACCAGCGTTGCAACTTCCTGTGCGGTTGCGCCTGGCCAATAGGTCTGTACTACCATCACTTTGAACGTAAAGGGTGGGTCCTCACTCTGTGACAGCTTGGAATACGACATCACTCCGACAATGCCGAGTAACAGCATAAAGTAGAGAATGATGCCCTTATTCTTAAGCGCCCATTCTGAAAGGTTAAATTTCATGCTTAACCTCCTGTTTTAACCGTGACTGCGCGATTATCACGATCTACAGGATGAATTTTTTGCTGGTCACGCAATAGATGCACACCACCAACCACAACCCAATCTGAAGCTTTTAGACCTGACAGAATAGGCACACTGTCACGCCCATAAGTACCCAACGTCACTGGGACTTTACGTAAAGTTTGATTACTATTCACGACCCAGACATAGGCTTGTTGATTATTGGCAGTAACACTGGATAGAGGCACACTCAATACATTATTTTCATTTGCGACAAAGAATACCCGAGCGCTTTGCCCCAGTTGGATACTCGATTGCCCTTCAAGCAATGAAACTTTCACGGTGAATGTTCGCGATTGGTCTGCAGCGGGTGACACTTCACGGACTTTTGCCGCAAAACGTGCGTCAGGTTGTGACCACAAAGTGACCCAAGCAGGTTGCCCGACTTTAATGGTACTGACGGCCTGCTCAGGTACGCCAAACACGACTTCTCGCTCACCTTCAATTGCGAGTTGATAGGCAGGTTGACCTGCCGCAATTACTTGTCCAATTTCAATTTGACGTTGAGTAATCACGCCATTTTTATTCGAAATAAGTTGGTTATAACCGGTTTGATTTGAAGACACTTCATAATTAGAACGCGCTTGCTGTAACCCTGCTTGAGCAGATTCATACTGATTTTTCACCGCATCAAATTGTGAGCGACTCACTGCATTGACAGGTAATAACTGTTGATAACGCTGATATTCTTGAGCCGCAATTTTTGCTGCTGCTTCAGCACTTTGCAATTGCGCTTTGGCAGCGTTCATTTGCAATTGTGCGTCTTTGACATCTAGTTTAGCCAAAACCTGTCCGACTTTGACCCGATCACCCACATCAACATAACGTTCGGTAATTTGTCCCCCAACACGAAATGCCAATGCGGTTTGTTGCTTGGCTTGAACATCACCTGCATAACTTTTTTGATCGATATGATTCGTATTCGGCTGCGTCACCATGACATAAGGTATTTCCTCAGTCTTGGGAACCTCTTTTTGACATGCCGTTAAAGTGACACTGCTGAGTACGAGCAACCCCACAATTACATGATTTAGCAGATTCATCTCTGTTTCGCTCTTATTCAAATTGATTTTTTAAGGCACAATATGAACATTATGATAGATTGTTTATTTTTTAATTAATATACTCATGAGTACACTAATTAAAAATTAAATCTAGCATTTTGATTTTGAATTGAATTAAATGAGACAGCTAACGTGCAAATTCTCAGTGGTCGCCCTAAAGATTTAGAAAAAAGAGCCAAAATCTTACAGGCTGCAAAATCTATTTTTTTAAAAATGGGTTACCACGCCACCAATATGAATCAGATTGCCAAAGAAGCAGGCGTGACTAAACTCACGGTGTACAACCATTTTCAGGACAAGGCTAACCTGTTTATCTGCGCCATTGAAGAAAGCTGTGAAGAATCGATTCGGGCGAAACAGTTTGAACTCACACCTGAGTCCGACTTTAGGCAGGCACTATATTTAATGTGTCAGCGTGCCTTAAGCATTATTTACCTGCCTGAAGCACTGAAACTGGATTGCCTGCTGTTTGAACTGGCAGCGGAACAAAGTCCATTAACCCAACAGTTTTTTGATGCGTCACATACCCGCATGTGTCATGTGTGGTGTGATTTTTTTGAGCAAGCCATCGCCTTTAAATTTATTCAGGCAGACGCGCCACTCAAGCCAACAGAGCTGATCATCTCGCTGATGTTAGGTATCCGTCATCAACAAGTGTTACTGGGTCTAGCCCCAGTGCCCACAGCGAATGAAATCGATCAGATCATTCAACATGCCATCGAGATTTTTTTGCTTAAATATCAACCTAAAAATTAGATAAAATTCACATTTTTTTACGTTCTGCTCTTGGAATGTCTCCCAATCGCGCTATAGTCGAGTGAGAACAACAGGAGAATTAGAATGATTCAACAAATCACTGCTCCATTACGTGAAGATGTCCGCTTACTCGGCAATTTACTTGGAGAGACCTTAAAGCAACATGCTGGGCAAGATTTGTTTAATCAGATTGAACAAATTCGCACATTAGCCAAAGGTGCACGTGACGGCCAGATCGAAGCAGAAAAACAGCTCGAACAATTGTTTCTCGGTTTAAAAGATGAAGAGATTTTGCCGCTGACTCGCGCATTCTCACATTTTCTCAATTTCGCCAATATTGCGGAACAATATCATGTAGTGCGTAATCGTCGTCAGGCTGAGTTTGACGAACAAGCCCCTAATCCAAATCCTTTGTCACATTTATTTGAAAAATTCAAAACTGAACAGATCAACTCAAAACAATTATTCGAACAAATCTGCGATTTAAAAATTGAATTGGTACTTACAGCGCATCCAACTGAGGTCAGTCGTCGTACCTTGATTCAAAAATATGATGATATTACCGATTGCCTATCTCAACTGGATCAGCAAAAACTAACACCTCGTGAACGCCAACAAACCATCGCCACCCTGAAACAATTGGTCAGTTCAGCTTGGCAGACAGACGAAATTCGCCAACATCGCCCGACCCCTGTCGATGAAGCAAAGTGGGGCTTTGCAACAATTGAACAAACTCTGTGGAATGCCGTACCTAAGTTTATTCGTGAGCTGAATGAACTGACTCAACAGCATTGTGAACAAAACTTACCGCTCAATATCGCGCCAATTCGCTTTGCCTCATGGATGGGCGGTGATCGTGATGGCAATCCCAATGTCACCCATCAAGTCACCCAAGAAGTATTATGGTTATCACGTTGGCAAGCTGCTGATTTGTATTTGCGTGATATTGAAAATCTGCGTTGGGAACTGTCCATTCAAAGTTGTTCTGAGGAACTGACTCAAGCATTAGGCTATGAACACCCTGAACCGTATCGTGAATATCTGCGCGACACCCGTGAACGTTTAAAAGCCACCCGCTATTGTTTAGGCCAACGCTTACAAGGCCATGAAGCTGATGATAGTCAGATCATTCGAAATAAAGATGAATTATTACAGCCCTTATTACTCTGCTATCGCTCCCTGATTGATAGCAATCTAGCCGAAATTGCCAATGGCCAGTTGCTGGATTTCATTTACCGTGTCAATTGCTTTGGAATTGAGTTACTCAAACTCGATATTCGCCAAGAATCAGGGCGGCATCGTCAAGCCATTTCAGCGATTACTGAATATCTAGGTCTAGGCAATTTTGAATCATGGACTGAACAGGCTCGTCAAAACTTCCTTATTCAGGAACTACAAAGTAAACGTCCTTTACTGCCTAAATATTTCAATGAACCCGAAGGCAGCTTGATTCAACATCCTGATGTACTCGAAGTCTTTGCGACCATGCGCACTTTGGCTGAACAACCAGCTGAGAGCTTGGGTGCCTATATTATTTCGATGGCAGAATATCCAAGTGACGTCTTAGCTGTTTTACTCTTACAAAAAGAAGCTGGTATCCAACATCCTCTTCGAGTGGTGCCCTTATTTGAAACCTTAAAAGATCTTGATGGTGCAGCCAAAACCATGCATACCTTATTCAATATGCATTGGTATAAACAGCATATTCAGGGTAAACATGAAGTGATGATCGGCTATTCAGACTCGGCAAAGGATGCGGGCTTTATGTCTGCGAACTGGGCGCAATATCGTGCGCAAGAAGAACTCACTGCTGTCGCTCGACAACATGGGGTGCAATTGACTCTATTTCATGGTCGTGGCGGTTCAATCAGTCGTGGCGGTGCGCCAACACAACAAGCATTGTTCTCACAACCACCAGGCTCAATCTCTGGAGCAATTCGTGTCACTGAACAGGGTGAAATGATTCGCTTTAAATTTGCTTTAGAAGGCATCGCGCTACAAAATTTGGAAATCTATACAGCGGCAACTTTAGAAGCAACGTTATTGCCACCGCCAGAGCCAAAGAAACAATGGCGAGACTTAATGAATCAAATGACTGATTTATCGGTACAGGTTTATAGACAAACTGTGCGTGAAAATCCGAATTTTGTCAGTTATCTACGCACGGTCACGCCTGAGTTAGAATTACAAATGCTACCGCTTGGTTCACGCCCAGCCAAACGAAAAGTCAGTGGTGGGATAGAATCTCTTCGAGCGATTCCTTGGGTATTTGCATGGACACAAATCCGCTTGATGCTGCCCGCTTGGTTGGGTACAGGCACGGCGATCAATCAGGTACATGGACAACACAAAAACACCTTAAATGAAATGCTTGAACAGTGGCCGTATTTTCAAACTTTAATTGATATGCTGGAAATGGTTTTATCCAAATCTGATGCAGATATTGCGTTGTACTATGAATCTCATCTCACAGAAGATCAGGACTTAAAAGTTCTAGGGATTGAGCTACGCCAGCGCCTGCAAAATGCGGTGGATACCCTGCTGAGTCTAAAAGGTGAATCCAAACTGCTCAGCAATAATGAAGTGCTGGACCAGTCCATGCAGGTGCGTAAACCATATTTATTGCCTCTGCATTTATTACAAGCAGAGTTAATGAAACGCCGTCGTCTGTATTTAGCCGAGCATCAAACCGAGCATAGCCCTGTCGATCATGCCTTAATGGTCAGTATTGCAGGCATTGCGGCAGGTTTGCGCAATACTGGCTAAATAAGAGCCTTGCCATCAACATAAGTCACAGGTGTTGATGGCAAGATTGGCAAAACATTCCATTTTTAGAAAAAAAATTTAGAAAATTTTTTTAAATATTAGCCGTAGGTTTTTTAAATTAGGCGAATAAAATAAATAATAAATACGATAGTTTATTTTGAAACACATTTTACCAAAAGGTAAAAATACAGACGTAAAAAACATGATCTGGCAATATTCTCAATGACTTATAGGTGAAAGCTCGTTTTAAGACAGGGTATCATACCCGCTGATATCACATAATGAGTCTCATCTATGTCAAATTGGTTTCCAAAATGGCAGCCGTATCAGGGAAAGATTGATCATCGCCCTGTCGCGACAAATGAATATTTACCGCCCTTACAAAGTGCGGTATTAGGGATACAACACGCATTTGCAATGTTTGGTGCAACTGTTCTTGCCCCCCTTCTGATGGGCTTTAGCCCTAACCTTGCCATCTTAATGTCAGGGATTTGTACTATTATTTTCTTCTTGATCACGGGTGGTCGTGTTCCAAGTTATTTAGGCTCAAGCTTTGCATTTATTGGTGTCGTTGCAGCCGCAACTGGTCATATTACTGGGTCAGGAGCCAATCCAAACCTTGCAGTTGCGCTTGGTGGAATTGTTGCCTGTGGTATTTTTTATGCCTTGATCGGTTTTGCGGTCATGCTCACAGGCACGCGTTGGATTGAGAAACTCATGCCACCTGTTGTCACAGGCGCTGTGGTGATGATTATTGGTCTCAACCTTGCACCCGTTACTATTAAAGGCGTTGCCGGACAGCCTTTTGAAATGTGGATGGCACTCATCACTGTATTAAGCATGGGCATTATTGCTGTATTTACCAAGGGCTTATTACAACGTTTATTACTGTTAGTGGGTTTATTGATTGCTTATGCCGTATATGTGGTTGCAACAAATATTCTAGGATTTGGTAAACCGATTGATTTCTCCCAAATCGCAGCAGCACCATGGTTTGGTATCCCAACTTTTTCACACCCAACTTTTGATTTAAATGCAATTTTAATTATTGCTCCCGTTGCATTGATTTTAGTCGCTGAAAATCTAGGTCACATCAAAGCAGTCGGTTCAATGACAGGCGAAGATCTTACACCTCAACTGGGTAAAGCTTTTGTTGCGGATGGTTTGGCCACAACGTTATCGGGTAGTGTTGGTGCACCGGGTATGACCACCTATGGTGAAAATATTGGTGTGATGGCAGTCACCCGTGTTTATTCTACGATTGTGTTTGTAATCGCTGGTGTATTTGCAATTTTCTTGGGGCTGTCTCCTAAATTTGGCGCAGTGATTAGTACGATCCCGACAGCAGTCCTTACGGGTGCTTCGATCGTAGTATTTGGTTTAATTACCATTGCAGGTGCAAAAATCTGGATCGAAAATAAAGTCGATTTTTCTAATAATAAAAACCTTATTGTTGCATCTGTCACTATTATTTTAGGTGCAGGTAACTTTGAATTACTGTTTGGTAGCTTTAATTTAGGGGGAATTGGAACCGCAACTTTTGCTGCGATTTTCCTGAACCTGTTATTCAGTTTAAAAGATAAACATTAGCATCGTAGGCAGCTTCGGCTGCCTTTTTATTTATTCCCGACTTTCCTGCTTATATTTATCTTCCAAAACATTGCTGATAATACTTTCAATCATCCAAACTCGATACAAACTATTAAAAACATAGCTCTGTCCATCTATACGTAATTCCAGTACAGGAAAATCTGGCTGATGCTTTTGCTGACAGAGTTCATCATTCTGTTTCAACAAAGCTTCAACATCCTGTTCGGTAATGTTGTCAATCTCTAAACGCTTCTGCATACGTTGAAAGTGGGTTTTGAAAGAAAGATCTTTGCCACGCGTCCAAACACTTTGCAATATCTCATGAATACAATCGATCTGTTCTTCTTCAGGCACGCTATAAAATAGTTTTGCCATTTCATAAGTTGCTTCTTTAGTAGGCCGACAGAATGGGGTGAATGCCACCTGTGTACGTTTGGAAACACGGGTCGCCAAACTCCAGTCAAACCAATCTCGCCCATGATAGCTCAGCGGATAAACGCTCAATTGAATATTATAATAATTGGCCAGTTCTTCTTTGATATAAGCCAATAATAGCCAACTCATCGGGTCTTCAAGTGCAATATACAGATCCAGCTCGGGATGTAGAGCCTGAACTTCGGTCAGCGCCTCACCGTCATTGATCAGGTGTTCACGCCATTCGATATGATTAATCAGAAAAATTGGATTTCCGGTGAGTAATTTTTGTTGTTTCAAACGGCGTGTAAGGCGTAATAAATCATCAACGGCCTGATATTTACGCTCACCAAATTCGAAGTAACTGGCTGCAACAGGCACATCTTTAAAAATACGTTCAAGATAATCTTGAGGTGTTTGATGCTGACTTGCCATCGCATAAAGCGTACGTAATTTCCCATATTGTTGTTGCCATAACATGTGGAATACATCTTCGAGTAAATGTAAAAAATTGTGTTCTCTCAGAGGGGTATTTTTTAGAATTATTTCTGCTTGTTGTAATGCTTCTGGACTAGGTATTTCAGGGGTTTCATCGAAACCAAACCGATGTTGTTTGGCGAGAATTTTAGCATCATTCAAACAATAACTCTGCCAATCTTGTTGTGACATACCATTAGGAGGCTCAGCACCCTGTCTTGAAATAATCACTTTTAAAGGTTTTAGTTCATCACTCAAAATTTCATTGAGCTGATCAAGCTGTTGTACTGCAAGATAGCTATAAACATCGTCTAAACGCAGGTAAATACTTAAACCCTGTTCCGTGGGCAACACCGCCTGACGAGAAGGTTTTTGATAGAACCAACTCGATCGGATGGGATCAAACCAACGACGTAACAAAGACATGTCGATCGCCTCTAATGATTATAAAGTGATGAATGGATAAGCTTTCTCTAACTTGAATTCAAACAAGTGAGCAAATAAGTATAATGAGTATCTTATAAAATCAGAAAAAAGTCCCTCTTTATCGTAATAAAGAGGGATGATAAACATTGTCGCTTAGCAATAGTTTACAGAACGCGTACTGCACCTTTCGCAGCACTGGTTGAATGCAAAGCATAAATTTTCAAAGATTTTGAAACTTTACGCTTACGCTCTTCCGCTGGATGCCAACCTTTGGCTTCTTGAGCTGTACGGCGATGTGCCATGGTTGCATCATCAACATCAAGGTGAATGGTACGATTCGGAATATCAATTTGGATAGTATCACCATCTTCAACCAGACCAATTGCACCACCTTCCGCTGCTTCTGGAGACACGTGACCAATTGATAAACCTGAAGAACCACCAGAGAAGCGACCATCAGTAATCAACGCACAGTCCTTACCCAAACCTTTCGACTTCAAGTAACTGGTTGGGTACAACATTTCCTGCATGCCTGGACCACCACGTGGGCCTTCATAACGAATGACAACGATGTCACCTGCCACGATCTTATGATCTAAAATCGCTTCAACCGCTGAATCTTGGCTTTCAAAAACACGCGCTGTACCCGTGAATTTAAGAATCGATTCATCCACACCCGCAGTTTTGACGATACAGCCATCTAAAGCGATGTTGCCATAAAGGACTGCCAAACCACCATCTTTAGAGAAAGCATGTTCAGCATTACGGATCACACCTTTCTCACGGTCACCATCCAAAGTTGAATAATAACGGTTTTGTGAGAATGCCACTTGAGTTGGAACACCACCCGGTGATGAGCGATAGAACTCATAAACATCTGCATCTTCAGTGCGGATAATATCCCACTTGTCTAAGGCATCTTTCAGAGTAGGCTCATGTACCGTTGAGCAAGAGGTGTTCAGTAAGTTAGCACGATCGAGTTCACCCAAGATCGCCATGATACCCCCAGCACGGTGTACATCTTCCATATGCACATCCGACTTTGCAGGTGCAACTTTAGACAATACAGGTACTTTACGAGATAAATTGTCGATATCATCCATAGTGAAATCAACTTCTGCTTCATGTGCAGCAGCAAGCAAATGCAATACGGTATTGGTAGAACCACCCATTGCAATATCCAAAGTCATCGCATTTTCAAAAGCGGCTTTGGTTGCAATTGAGCGTGGCAGAATGCTGTCGTCATTTTGTTCATAATAACGTTTCGCTAGTTCAACCACTAAACGACCCGCTTTTAAGAACAATTTTTCACGGTTAGCGTGAGTTGCAACAATAGAACCATTACCCGGCAATGATAAACCCAAAGCTTCAGTTAGACAGTTCATTGAGTTTGCAGTAAACATACCCGAACATGAACCACACGTCGGACATGCCGAACGCTCAAACGCAGCCACTTCTTCATCGGTATAGCTTTCATCTGCTGCAACGACCATGGCATCAACTAAGTCGATTGCCTTTTCATCACCACGGAATTTGACTTTACCCGCTTCCATCGGACCGCCAGACACGAACACCACTGGGATATTCAAGCGCATTGCAGCCATCAGCATTCCCGGTGTAATCTTGTCACAGTTCGAGATACACACCATGGCATCGGCACAATGGGCATTGACCATGTATTCAACTGAGTCCGCAATCAAATCACGTGATGGCAATGAATACAGCATCCCGTCATGCCCCATGGCAATCCCGTCATCCACGGCAATGGTATTAAATTCTTTTGCGACACCACCAGAAGCTTCAATTTCTCGTGCAACCAGTTGCCCTAAATCTTTAAGATGCACGTGACCTGGAACGAATTGGGTAAATGAGTTGACCACCGCAATAATTGGTTTGCCAAAATCTTCATCTTTCATACCAGTCGCACGCCATAAACCGCGCGCGCCCGCCATATTTCTTCCATGTGTTGATGTTTTTGAACGATAATCAGGCATTTTGTATTCCCAACAAGTGTGTGCTCGAGATGAATAAGACATTCTCTCTGGCGAAATGATACTGAGCTTTTCCAATCATACTACAAGTTATCGTTTAACTGATGACCAACGAACCTATCTTTTTTGTTCAAAGACAATTCCTTTCACCTAATTAGGGGCTAGTGGCTTTTTGGCTTATAATTTGGGGCAAATTTTCTGTGGATTATCTTTGTGAAAATCATTTTTGCTGGTACGCCTGAATTTGCGGCAACCGCATTGGCGGCATTATTAAAAACCCCGCACCAGATTATCGCGGTTTATACCCAGCCTGACCGTAAATCAGGACGTGGACAAAAATTAACACCATCGCCTGTAAAGCAACTTGCACTTGAACACGATTTACCCGTTTACCAACCTTTGAATTTTAAAGCGTCTACCGAAGAAGGCTTGGCAGCTCGACAAGAACTCGCTGCTCTAGGCGCTGATGTGATGGTGGTTGCAGCCTATGGTTTAATCTTACCGCAAGCGGTTTTAGATACCCCTACATATGGTTGTTTAAATATCCATGGTTCACTATTACCCCGCTGGCGTGGTGCTGCGCCAATTCAACGTGCAATTGCGACTGGAGATGCTGAAACAGGTATCACCATCATGCAAATGGCGGCAGGTTTAGATACGGGCGATATGATGTATAAAACCTATTGCCCAATCACAGCCGAAGATACCTCTGCAACCTTGCATGACAAACTGGCCATTCAGGGTGCAGAGGCGATTTGTACCGTGCTTGAATCAGAGCAAAGCTTGCAGGATTTTATCGAAAAACGTGAAGTACAAGATGAAGCACTCACCGTCTATGCACATAAATTGATTAAAGCAGAAGCTCGAATTAATTGGAGTGTGAATGCTAGTCAAATCGATCGTAATATTCGGGCTTTTAATCCTTGGCCAGTGGCTTTTATCCAACTGGATGAAAACAATGCTTTAAGGGTTTGGAATTCGATCCTTTCTGAACACAGTAAAACGGATGCTCAATTGGGTGAAATCATAGCAATTGATAAACAAGGCGTACATGTTGCCTGTGGCGACAATAGCACAGTGTGCTTAACCAGTTTGCAATGGCCAGGTGCTAAAGCCCTCAATCCAGTTCAAATAGCTCAAACCCAAAAATTACATCTTGGACAAATTCTCCCATGAGCCAATCGAATCAATCATCTGCAAAAAATTTGAACCTGCGTGCGCAAGTGATCAAAACACTTTTGGCTGTTCAAAATGGGCAATCTTTGTCTTCCGTTTTAAATCAACATATCAATCTCGTTTCTGAACGTGACCGTGGTTTATATCATGAGCTTACTTTAGGTTGTTTACGCCAATGGTATTCGTTAAAAGCCATTACCTTACCATTGCTCACAAAGCCATTAGACAATGAAGCACTCGAAAGTTGTTTATATCTAGGTTTATATCAAATTTTATGTACGCGCATTCCAGTACATGCTGCGATTTCAGAAACGGTAAATGCGGCTAAGCAACTCGGTTTCGAACCCATGAGTGGTTTGGTGAATGCGATTCTGCGTCGTGTTTCACGTGAAACAGATGAATTTCAAACAGCTTTGAATAGTACGCATGGTTTACCAAGCTGGTTATTCAAGCGACTTAAAAAAGATTGGCCTGAGCAAGTAGAGCCGCTATGCCAAGCCTTAAAACAAGTCGCTCCACTAACTCTCCGCATCAATCAACGCCAAGTCAGTCGTAACGAATATTTAGAGATTTTGGACGAAGAGCAGATTGATGCTCGTGCTTGCACGCTTTCAGATGTTGGTATTGTTTTGGAGCAAACGGGCAATATTACCCATTTACCGGGTTTTGAAGAAGGTGGTTTTTCTGTTCAGGATGAACATGCCCAATTGTGTACGATGCTTTTACAGAACTTAGATAATAAAGTTATTGTCGATGCCTGTGCTGCACCAGGTGGCAAAACTGCGCATATTCTTGAGCGCTTTAACCCTCAAAAACTGATTGCGCTGGATCATGATGCCAAACGTTTATTGCGTGTTTCTGAAAATTTAGAACGTCTTGCCTTAAATGACAACAATGTCGAGATTATTACCGCTGATGCCACCACTTGGCAGACACCAGAACCCGTCGATTGTATCGTGCTGGATGCGCCTTGTTCTGCAACAGGTGTGATTCGTCGCCACCCCGATATTCGTCTGTTAAGACAATCAACCGATATCGCACAAACAGTTGAATTACAAAAACAGATTCTTCAACAAATGTGGCAACAACTCAAAGTTGGTGGAACGCTGTTGTATATCACCTGCTCCATTCTAAAAGCTGAGAATGAACAGCAAATGGCGGCATTCTTCGGCGCACATGCCAATGCCGAAGAAATCAAAATCAATGCGGATTGGGGTATTGAACAGACCTATGGTCGCCAATTATTACCGTCTGCGCACTCTGGCGATGGTTTCTATTATTGCCGAATTAAAAAATTGGCATAGGCATAATCAAAATAAAAAAAAGCAGGCTTCAAAGCCTGCTTTTTTTGAATCTATTTTAAAGCGTATGATGATCTTTAACTTCTTCAAGAACATCATCTAAATCTTCTGGATTCTTCATCAGGTGGCGAATCGACAAAGCGAGTCCACCCCATAAAAACACCATTGAAATAATCATCATTACGATTGCTGAAGTATTCATAACTGCGCTCCTAGCGATCTTTCATTTTGCTGAGTATAACTGCAACGACAGCACAGAAAATCACACTGCCCCACCCAAAGATACCTTGCAAGCTCATGCTATACGTATCGTAACCATTTTTGACCAAGTTAAACACAGTCATGCTCAATGTGGTTAATAAGATCAAAGAGGTGATCACAGTTAAAGTGAAATCCCAACCTTTACCCAATTGAATCGTCGAAATACGGTTCACATGATCACGAAGTTCGATTAAAGCTGAACGCTTAAACCAAGCCACACTGATGATGGATAATAATGCACCACCAATAATCCCGATGTTATTGATAAAGTGATCCACAATATCAACCAGTTTAATCGCATTTACGCTTGAAAATAAGATAACTGAAACGAGTGCGCTACCACCACCAATGATGGTTACTGCTTTCTTGCGGCTCCATTTTAACTTATCTTGCATGGCTGCAATCGGTACTTCCAAGATACTGACCATGGAAGAAATACCAGCGACAAAAAGCGAAGAGAAGAACAATAGACCAAATAAATCTGCACCTGCACCCAAGCTTGAAATGATTTTTGGAAAGGCAATAAATGCCAGACCAATACCACCACTGACGACATCTTGTACTTCTTTACCCGCGGTATGAGTCATAAAACCCAATGCTGCAAAAATACCAATACCGGCCAAGATCTCAGTTGAAGCATTGGCAAAACCAACGATCAACCCCGAACCTGTTAAATTGGTTTTCGGCTTTAAGTAAGAGGAGTATGTCACCATGATCCCGAAGCCAACGGATAGCGAGAAGAATGTATGGCCATACGCCGCCAGCCACACTTTATAGTCCATCATCGCAGACCAGTTCGGCGTGAAGAATGCATTTAAGCCTTCAGCGGCACCAGGTAAACGTAATGATTGAATTACCAGAACTGTGAACAGGACGAATAACAAAGGCATGAAAATCTTATTTGATAATTCAACACCTTTTTTAACACCACCATACAAAATCACTAAGGTCAGCGCCCAAATCCCAACAATTGGCCAAAATAAATGGCTGACAAACTGCAAATCAAAGCCAGTTGCTTTCGAGGTCTGTAAGTACGTATTAAAGAAGAAACTTTCTGGGTCACTGCCCCACGCCTGACCAATCGAGAAATACACATAACTTCCCGCCCACGTCAGTACGCTAGCATAGTACAAACCAATAATGATACAGACACAGACTTGCCACCAACCTAGTGTTTCACCACCTTTAAATAAAGCACGATATGCTTTAGGGGGTGAGCCTGTACTACGATGTCCAGTCGCATAATCTAAAAATAAAAGAGGTAAACCAGCCGTAATTAGTGCGAGTAAATACGGAATAAGAAACGCACCACCACCATTTTCGTAGGCAACATAAGGAAAGCGCCAAATATTACCTAAACCTACAGCCGAACCAACGGCTGCAATAATAAAACCAGATCGTGATGTCCAGTTTTCACGAGAATCTGCCATATGACACCTAAATATATACCGCTGGCATTTTTCATACTGCGTTAGGTTTTATTATCCAACAGACATGAAAAGTGCCATAAAAAATATTGTTTTGCTTGCATGAAATTCCAACCTTTTGGGCCTCTCATTTTCATGAACAAACAAGCAAAAACCAAACCATCTTCCTTAAAGATTGGATTTTGTTTTTCTGCTTTTTAATAGCCGAACAATACCTGTTTTTATTTCTTTTTACTGTAATTTCTGTCTGAAAAATTATGTTTTTTAAATAACTGATTATTTTTTAACTGAATGAAATTTTGACCTTACAGTCAATTTATAAAATCAAGTATACAACCTAATCAAGCGAAGCCAGAACTCCGCTTGAACTTCTATTTTATTGTTTAATTGCGAGCAAGCGTTCTTCTTGCATATCACGAATCGCTGAGTGAATTCCTTCGCGACCTAAGCCTGAGTCTTTCACACCGCCATACGGCATGTTATCGACACGGAATGTAGGCACATCATTAATGATGACTCCACCAACATGCAAATGATCCCATGCATACAGCATTTTATTCAGATTTTGCGTATATACCCCTGCCTGTAAACCAAAACGACTTTGATTAATTGTATTAATACCCTGCTCAAACTCTTTAAATTTTTCTAAAATGGCAACAGGGCCAAATGCTTCATCCTTATAGATTTCTAGTTTGGCATCAACATTCTCCAGTAAAATCGGTTCAAATAATACGCCTTGTAAATGTCCTCCCGTCAGAACCTTTGCCCCTTTTTTCTCGGCTTTATCAACCCATTTTTTCAGACGAACAGCTTCAGCTTCCTTAATCATCGGACCTACCAATGTGGTATTGAGCTTTGGATCATCTACTTTAATTTTTTTCAGTTTCGCAATCAGTTTCTTTTTCACTTCCACATAAAGATCAGCATGCACTAAAATCCGCTGCACACTGATACAAACTTGCCCTGCATGCCCATAAGCGGCACTGATCAAACGATCAATCAGCGCCTCATCAATCACGGTATCTGCATCGATCAGAACCGCAGCGTTGCCACCCAGTTCCAAAGTAACTTTCTTGCGCCCTGCACGCGCTTTCATGTCCCAACCAACCTGATCTGACCCCGTAAAGCTGAGTAATTTAAAACGATCATCTGTTACCAAAATATCCGCTGCTTGGCGATCACAAGGCAACACTGACCATGAGCCTTTTGGTAAATCAGTTTCCGCCAAAACCTTGGCAATCATTAATGCACTGATCGGTGTCAAACTCGCAGGCTTCAATACAAATGGACAACCTGCTGCAATTGCAGGTGCGATCTTGTGTGCCACAAGATTTAAAGGGAAATTAAATGGGCTAATCAGCGAAACTGCACCAATTGGCACACGCTTAACCATACCTCGAAAACGAGCAGCCGCAGGCGTTACTGCCAAAGGCAACATTCGACCATCATCAAGTTGTGTGACCGCATCTGCAGCCAATTGGAACGTATTTATCAGACGTTCCACTTCGGCACTTGCGGCACCTCGCGGCTTCCCCCCCTCAATAATCAATATTTCTGTCAATTCTTCACGTAATTCATTAAAACGTTTAACGCAATGTAATAGAACTTTTTGTTTTTCAAATGGCTTAAGCGTCGCCATATCTACCTCAGCTTTGACTGAAGCAGAAATTGCTTTTTCCAACACTTTTTCATCTGCTAACGCAACTCGAGCATAGACCGTATTAGTATATTTATCATGAACTTCTAACCATTGACCTGTCGCTACTGCTTTCCCTGCAACATACAAAGGATAATCCACAACATTTTGTGCATCGGTCATTATTCTTCATCCCATAATTAAAATTTAAAATTAGACTACTGTATATTTTCAAATATCACTATATGATTCGCCCAATCACTGATGAATTCACAACAATTCATTACGGTTTTTGATATGAATTAGGACAATCGAATGAAAATATTAAAAATATCAATGTTTGCTCTAGGGACAAGTCTGTGTGGTCTGGCGCAAGCAGATATGATTGGTGTAAAAGGCGATCTCAGCTACTGGAATTACAACGGTGAAGCCAATATAGCTGCACAAACATCTGCACCAGATCAAGAGCTTGATCGTAAGGGATCTGCACAGGTTTCGCTTGCATTTGAGCACCCAATTCCACTGATTCCAAAT
This sequence comes from Acinetobacter sp. SwsAc4, assembly GCF_013391535.1. Taxonomy (NCBI): domain Bacteria; kingdom Pseudomonadati; phylum Pseudomonadota; class Gammaproteobacteria; order Moraxellales; family Moraxellaceae; genus Acinetobacter; species Acinetobacter sp. SwsAc4. The sequence goes on along the minus strand of NZ_JACAXC010000002.1, from coordinate 2,096 downwards.
GCAAAAATTCGCTATGTGAATTTAAAATCACAAACTGAAAATGAAGTTGCAGGTCAGCCAGTTTATGACTTGAACATAGACCATACCGATTTCATTTTATATTATGAAATCTTGGATACCATCGTAAATGCAGATGTTGGTTTAGGTGCAACCAGTTTCAATGGTGATGTTAAAACACTCGGTTTAAGCAAAACAGACATCGATAAAACTGTTCCTGTGATCTATGGATCGGCGGGTGTAAAACTGCCGTTTACTGGTCTAAGTACCAAAGCAGAACTCTTATATAGCAACTTTAATGATACTAAAATTACCGATGCGCAAGCAGAATTACAATACAACTTTATCGATAATCTACTGGTCGATGTTGGCTTGAAAGCTGGCTACCGTATCTTAGACATTAAATTAGATGACTACGAAAAAAACGATCTTAAATTTAATTTTAAAGGTCCTTATATCGGTTTAGATGTTCATTTCTAAATCCTAATAAGCTGAGAAACGGAATCTATGGATTCCGTTTTTTATCGCTTATCATTTCATCATTCCCGATTGATGTACGCCAAAACCTACAACAATCTCAGCGATTGGCGAATATCCCATTCTAAAGTTTTCACATATCATATAAATTATAGAGAGACAAGAAGTCTCATTGAAAATAACAAGATACGCAGGAAGCGGTCGTTCATAAGGAATATAAACGACAAGAAGTTGAATACTAAGAAGCCCCGTCAGGATGATGGGGCTTCTTTTTATTTATCATTTTATGCGTGATTTAAAGAGTTTTTAGATAGACAACCACTTCGTCATGCTCTGCCATTTCTGCAAGCTGCAGCGCAGTATATTCGCCTTTATAAGCGACATTTGCTCCTTTACTCATTAGTAGTTTCACCACAGCTAAATGATCATTCTCGGCAGCAGCTTGAAGCGCGCTATAACCTTCATCATCGGTCTGGTTTGGATCTATTCCCTCTACCAATAATTGCTCGACTTGTTCCACATCACCAAGGGATGCCCAATACACTAGTTCAGGGAGATGCAGTTCTTCATCATCTTCAGGCAGTGGAGAAAAAGAGTTGAGTTTCATAATCATTTTCCTAAAACTGTAAATTGACTCAATTTAACTCATAGTAAATGATTTTTCAGTAGAGCTATCATATATAAAAATCTCTTTGAAATTATGTTCAATATTTAAAGCTCTAACTTTTTCTTCTAAAATATTCCATTCTTTTGAAAAATAGCCTATATCTAACTCGCAACAAATAACTAAAATTCTGTTTTCTGGATAATTTTTTCTCATTTTCTTATGGATTCTTAGAGCAATTAAATCTACAAAATGTTCAATAAAACTAGGATTATCATAGCTAATACATTCTGTATTTATATCCTTACCAATCTTCTTAACTCCATCAGCTGCATAACAATACCCCTGCTTATTTAATAATTCTCTTACCAAATATTCTTTACAGCACAAGTTACTTCTAGGAAATAACTTTCCTCCATTACTTTAATTTCAGCATCAAAACATGCTGTACGTGATGTCCAACATACTTGAATATAATTTCCTAATCTATATTTAGTTCTTACATATCCAATCTAATTGTTTCATAGAATTTGAATAATAATTTTAATAAAAGAGCAGTATATAAAACTCTTTGCCATAAAAAACACCCCCTGCTCTTTTGAGTAGGGGGTGTTCGTATTTAAAAGCTGGCGATGACTTACTCTCACATGGCAAGTGCCACACTACCATCAGCGCTAAGAGGTTTCACTTCTGAGTTCGGGAAGGGATCAGGTGGTTCACTCTTGCTATTGTCGCCAGCAAACTGTTGTGGTGTTTTGGGGTCTTATTGATCATGTTGTGTTTTCACTTCATGTCTGCCTTACTTACGAACCAAAGAGTTATTAACGGATTAGATATTGAGTCTAACTTTGTGTTCAGCATTTTAACTAGTTTCTACACTAAATCAAGTTGTGTATTGAATTTATCTTGAATACAACAACTGTTTGGGTGTTGTATAGTCAAGCCTCACGAGCAATTAGTATTGGTCAGCTTCACACGTCACCGTGCTTCCACACCCAACCTATCAACGTCCTAGTCT